>DATJYZ010000135.1:0-2857 GCA_035499355.1 Burkholderiaceae bacterium
CGCCGCGCGCCGCTGCCGCCCTAGTGGCAGCGGTGCGCCGGCGACGCGCGACCCCGAACGCAACCGCGCCCCAGCCTCCGCATGGACCCGACGATCGCCGCCATCCTCACGCTCGATGGCGTGGGCAACGGCGCCATCTACGCGCTGCTGGCGCTGGCCACCGTGCTGCTGTTCGCGGTGACGCGCGTGATCTTCATTCCGCAGGGCGAGTTCGTCGCCTTCGGCGCGTTGACCTTCGCGATGCTGCAGCAGGGCAACCCGGTCGGCTCGCTGTGGCAGCGCTATGGCGACCTGCCCGGCACGCTGTGGCTGCTGATGCTGGCCGCGCTGATCGCGGCGACCATCGACGCCACGCGCGCCTGGCGCGCCGGCGAGCCGAAGCGCGCGCTGCGCGAGCTGGCGCAGACGCTCGCGCTGCCGGCGGCGCTGGTGGCGCTGTGCGTGCTCTCGCACCCGCGCAGCTGGCCGATGGGTGCACAGGTGCTGCTGACGCTGGCGATCGTCGCGCCGCTCGGGCCGCTGGTGTACCGCCTGGCGTATCAGCGGCTGGCCGACGCGTCGGTGCTGGTGCTGCTGATCGTCTCGGTCGGCGTGCACTTCGCGCTCACCGGCCTCGGCCTGCTCTTCTTCGGCGCCGAGGCGTTCCGCAACCCGCCGTTCTGGGACGCGCGCTTCAGCCTCGGGCCGCTGACGCTGACCGGGCAGACGCTTATCGTCTTCGGCAGCTCGGCGGCGTTGATCGTGCTGCTGTGGCTGTTCTTCGAGCGCACGCTGCGCGGCAAGGCGCTGCGCGCCACCGCGGTCAACCGCACCGGCGCTCGGCTGATGGGCATCAGCCCGGCGATGGCGGGGCGGCTGTCGTTCGCGATGGCCGCCTTCATGGGCGCACTTTCGGGGCTGCTGATCGGGCCGTCGACCAGCGTGTACTACGACTCCGGCTTCCTGATCGGGCTCAAGGGCTTCGTCGCCGCGGTGTTCGCCGGACTCGCGAGTTATCCGTTGGCCGCGCTCGGTGCGCTCGGCGTCGGCGTCATCGAGTCGTTCGCCTCGTTCGGTGCCAGCGCGTTCAAGGAGGTGATCGTCTTCACGACGATCCTGCCGATCTTGCTGTGGCGCTCGCTGCGCGACGTGCACCACGACGACGAGTCATGAACCAGCCTCGATGCGCCTGCGGCGCCTCCCGCTCAAGGGGGCGACGCCAACGGACCAGCAGAGCCGGATCCGTGGTGTCCGTTCGTTGGATGCGCCGCTGGAGCGGCTCAGGTCTGAGATGACGCAAGCGCAGCGTTGGATCCCGGTGGCGATGTGGGCGCTCGTGCTCGCGTTGCCGCTGCTGCCGGTGCCGGAATTCTGGATCACCCAGCTCAACCTGATCGGGCTCTACGCGATCGTCGCGCTCGGGCTGGTGCTGCTCACCGGCGTCGGCGGGCTGACGTCGTTCGGCCAGGCTGCCTTCGTCGGCGTCGGCGCGTACAGCAGCGCGGTGCTCACGACCCAGCTCGCGCTGTCGCCGTGGCTCGGCCTGCTGGCCGGCGTGGCGGTGACGGTGGCGATCGCGCTGGTGCTGGCGGCGATCACGCTGCGCATGTCGGGCCACTACCTGCCGCTGGCCACCATGGCGTGGGGCCTGTCGCTCAGCTACACGATGGCCAACGTCGAGGGCCTCGGCCGCTACGACGGCATTCTCGGCATCCCGTCGATCGATCTGTTCGGCATCAGCCTGCACGACAGCCGTCGCATGTACGTGCTGATCTGGCTGGTCGCGCTGCTGGCGGCGCTGGCGACGCGGCGGCTGCTCGATTCGCGCAGCGGGCGCGCGATCCGCGCGCTCAAGGGCGGCGCCGCGATGGCCGAGGCGATGGGCATCTCGACCTATCGCTACAAGGTGGTGATCTTCGTCTACGCCGCGGTGCTGGCAGCGATCTCGGGCTGGCTGTTCGCGCACTACCAGCGCACGGTCAACCCGACGCCGTTCGGGCTCAACCGCGGCATCGAGTACCTGTTCATGGCGGTGCTCGGCGGTGTCGGCCAGGTGTGGGGTGCCTTCATCGGCGCCGGCGCGGTCAAGGTGATCGAAGACAAGCTGCAGGAGTGGCTGCCGCTGCTCACCGGCACCAACGGCAACTACGAGGTCATCGTGTTCGGCGTGCTGATCGTGCTGGTGCTGAAGTACGCGCCCGACGGCCTGTGGCCGGCGATCAACCGCTGGCTCGAGCGCTGGCTGCCGCTGCCGCGCCGCGTGGTCGACTGGGCCGCTGCACAGCGCCTGCCCGAACGCAGCCGTCCGAAGCCCGGCGAGGTGCTGCTGCAGGTGCAGTCGGTGCGCAAGGAGTTCGGCGGCCTGGTGGCGGTGAACGACGTCAGCTTCGAGGTGCTCGCCGGCGAGATCGTCGGCCTCATCGGCCCCAACGGTGCCGGCAAATCGACCACCTTCAACCTGTTGACGGGCACGCTGGCGCTGAGCGGCGGCTCGGCCACCTTTGCCGGCCACACGATCGCCGGCTTGCCGGCGCGCGAGATCGCGCGGCGCGGCGTGTCGCGCACCTTCCAGCACGTGAAGCTGCTGCCGGAGATGACGGTGCTGGAGAACGTGGCGCTCGGCGCGCACCAGCGCGGCCACCGCGGCGTGCTGAGCGCGATGCTGCGGCTCGACCGCGACGAGGAGCGCCGCTTCTTCGCCGAGGCACAGGCCCAGCTCGAGCGGATCGGCATGGGCGCGCAGCTGCACGAGCTGGCGGGCAACCTGCCGCTCGGGCCGCAGCGGCTGCTCGAGATCGCGCGCGCACTGTGCACCGACCCGGTGTTGCTGCTGCTCGACGAGCCGGCAGCCGGGCTGCGGCTGCAGGAGAAACAGGCG
>DATJYZ010000136.1:0-18626 GCA_035499355.1 Burkholderiaceae bacterium
TGCAACCCGGCGACGCTGGCGCGCGACGCCGGCTTGCTGGTGCACCAGGCGGGCTACGTGTGCTCGGCCGCCGGCGTGGTGGACATGTTCCCGCACACCGCGCACGTCGAATCGATCGCGGTGTTCGACCGCCGACAGTAGAGAAGGTAGAAAGGAAAAGGGCCCCGACGGGGCCCTCGCAGCTTCGGTTGCGACGCGTCAATCGCGGTCGCCGCCGAAGATGCCGAGCAGCATCAGCAGGCTCTGGAACACGTTGTAGAGGTCCAGGTAGATCGCCAGCGTGGCCGACACGTAGTTGGTCTCGCCGCCGTCGACGACGCGCTTGATGTCGTACAGCATGAAGGCGGAGAACACGGCCAGGCATAGCACCAGCATGGTCAGCATCAGCGCCGACGATTGCAGGAAGAAGTTGACCAGGCCGGCGACGAAGACGATCAGCGCGCCCACCATCAGGAACTTGCCCATGCCCGACAGGTCGCGCTTGATGATGGTCGACAGCGACGCCATCGCGAAGAAGATCACCGCGGTGCCACCGAACGCCGTCATGATCAGCGAAGACCCGTTCTTCATGCCCAGCACGAACGCCAGCAGACGCGACAGCATCACGCCCATGAAGAAGGTGAACGCCAGCAGCAGGTAGACCCCGGTGGTCGAGTTCTTGGTCTTCTCGATGCCGTAGATCAGACCGAACGCGCCAGCCAAGAAGACGATCAGGCTGACGCCTGGTGTCATTGCGGTGGCGATGCCGGTGCTGACCCCGATCCAGGCGCCAAGCACCGTGGGCAACAGCGACAGCGCGAGCAGCCAGTAGGTGTTGCGCAGCACGCGGTCACGGTCGGTGGCCAGCGCGCCGGAACCGGTGTAGCCGGGCTGGGTTTGCAGGCGTTGTTCCATGAATCCTCCCAAGATGGATGACGCGAGTTTCAGACCCGCGGGGCCATTCTAAGTTCCCATTCAGCCGCAGCGGGCTATTGCGATCCCCAATACGGCCCTGCGCCCCCGGGGATGGGCCTCGTCGTGCGGCGTGCGGCGCAAATGCCCGCTATGGTGTGCGCCGGATGCTTGACAAACGCGGAGGACACCATGAAGAACAAGCCTTGCCTGACGGCGGCCGACGCCCGTGCCATCGCCGCCGCCGCTGAGGCCGAGGCCGAGGCGCACGGCTGGGCGGTGTCGATCGCGGTGGTCGACGACGGTGGCCACCTGTGGTGGCTGCAGCGGCTGGAAGGTGCAGCGCCGATCTCCAGCGAGATCGCGCCGGCCAAGGCACGCACCGCCGCGCTCGGGCGGCGCGAGAGCAAGGCCTACGAGGAGATGATCAACCAGGGGCGGGTGTCGTTCCTCAGCGCGCCGCTGCACGGCATGCTCGAAGGCGGCGTGCCGATCCTGGTCGACGGCCAGTGCGTCGGTGCGGTGGGTGTCAGCGGCGTCAAGTCGGCCGAGGACGCGCAGATCGCGCGTGTCGGCATCGCCGCGCTGACGGCGTGAGGGCGGCCCGCTGCGCGGTGGCGGCGCGGGGCGTCGCTATAATTCGCGCGCATTCCCATCCCCTCGCAGCCTAGCGAAACTCCGTCGACGGTTTCCCCTCGGACTCCGGACTCCGACTGCTGGAGCGGAGCTGGGCGCGTGCACCGACGGAGTCCTTCCTTGCCAGCCGCCTCGCCTCCCGCCTTGCTCGTGCTCGCGGACGGCGCCGTCTTCGCCGGCCACTCGATCGGCGCGCCAGGTTCGACGGTCGGCGAGGTGGTGTTCAACACCGCGCTCACCGGCTACCAGGAGATCCTCACCGATCCGAGCTACTGCCGGCAGATCGTCACGCTGACCTATCCGCACATCGGCAACTACGGCGTCAACGCCGACGACGTCGAGGCGACGCGCGTGCACGCCGCCGGCCTGGTGATCAAAGACCTGCCGGTGCGTGCGTCGAACTTCCGCCAGACGATGACCCTGTCGCAGTACCTGCAGCGCGAGGGCGTGGTGGCGATCGCCGGCATCGACACCCGCCGGCTGACACGCCACCTGCGCACGCACGGTGCCCAGAACGGCTGCATCGCGAGCTTCGCGCCGGGCGCCCGCATCGACGCGGGCGACGTCGAGGCCGCGGTGGCGCGCGCGCGCGGCGCGCCGAGCATGGCCGGCCAGGACCTGGCCCAGGTGGTGACCGTCAAGCGGCCCTACGACTGGCGCGAAGGCGAATGGCACCTCGGCACCGGCTTCGCCACGCCGCCGCAGGCCCGCTTCCACGTCGTGGCCTACGACTATGGCGTCAAGCGCAACATCCTGCGCATGTTGGCCAGCCGGGGGTGTCGCGTCACCGTGGTGCCGGCACAAACCTCGGCCGCCGACGCGTTGGCGCTGTCGCCCGACGGCATCTTTCTCAGCAACGGCCCGGGCGACCCCGAGCCGTGCGACTACGCCATTCGCACCACGCGCACGCTGATCGACAAGGGCCTGCCGACCTTCGGCATCTGCCTCGGCCATCAGATCCTCGCGCTCGCGTCGGGCGCGAAGACGTTCAAGATGAAGTTCGGCCACCACGGTGCCAATCACCCGGTGAAGGACCTCGACAACGGTCGCGTCTCGATCACCAGCCAGAACCACGGCTTCGCGGTCGACGAGAAGACCTTGCCGCCGACGCTGCGCGCGACCCACGTATCGCTGTTCGACGGCACCTTGCAGGGGCTGGCGCGCACCGACAGGCCGGCGTTCTGCTTCCAGGGCCACCCCGAGGCGTCGCCCGGGCCGCACGACATCGGCTACCTGTTCGATCGCTTCGTCGCGCTGATGGAGAAACGCTGAATGCCAAGGCGCAACGATATTCGCAGCATCCTGATCATCGGCGCCGGCCCCATCGTGATCGGCCAGGCGTGCGAGTTCGACTACTCCGGCGCGCAGGCGTGCAAGGCGCTGCGCCAGGAGGGCTACAAGGTCATCCTGGTCAACAGCAACCCGGCGACCATCATGACCGACCCGGACACGGCCGATGTGACCTACATCGAGCCCATCACCTGGCAGGTGGTCGAGAAGATCATCGCCAAGGAGAAGCCCGACGCGATTCTGCCGACGATGGGCGGCCAGACGGCGCTGAACTGTGCGCTCGACCTGCACAAGCACGGCGTGCTGACCAGGCACGGCGTGGAGATGATCGGCGCCAACGAGAAGGCCATCGAGAAGGCCGAGGACCGTCTGAAGTTCAAGGACGCGATGACCTCGATCGGCCTCGATTCGGCCAAGAGCGGCATTGCCCACTCGATGGAAGAGGCTTGGGGCGTGCACAAGCGCATCGCCGCGCTGGTCGGCGGCACTGGCTTCCCGGTGGTGATCAGGCCCAGCTTCACGCTCGGCGGCACCGGCGGCGGCATCGCCTACAACCCCGAGGAGTTCGAGGAGATCTGCAAGCGCGGCATCGACCTGTCGCCGACGCACGAGCTGCTGATCGAGGAGTCGCTGATCGGCTGGAAGGAGTTCGAGATGGAGGTGGTCCGCGACAAGGCGGACAACTGCATCATCGTCTGCTCGATCGAGAACCTCGACCCGATGGGCATCCACACCGGCGACTCGATCACCGTGGCGCCGGCGCAGACGCTCACCGACAAGGAATACCAGTTGATGCGCAACGCGTCGATCGCGATCCTGCGCGAGATCGGCGTCGACACCGGCGGCTCCAACGTGCAATTCGCGATCCACCCCGGCAACGGCCGCATGATCGTGATCGAGATGAACCCGCGTGTCAGCCGCAGCTCGGCGCTGGCGTCGAAGGCCACCGGCTTCCCGATCGCCAAGATCGCGGCCAAGCTGGCGGTGGGATACACGCTCGACGAATTGCGCAACGACATCACCGGCGGCGCCACGCCGGCGAGCTTCGAGCCGAGCATCGACTACGTGGTGACCAAGATCCCGCGCTTCGCGTTCGAGAAGTTCCGCGAGGCCGACCCGCACCTGACGACCCAGATGAAGTCGGTGGGCGAGGTGATGGCCATCGGCCGCACGTTCCAGGAGAGCTTCCAGAAGGCGCTGCGTGGGCTGGAGACCGGCATCGACGGCCTGGCCGAGCGCGACGAGGTGCACGAAGGCGATCGCGAGCAGATCGTCGAGGCGATCGGCAACGCCGGCCCCGAACGCATCCTGTTCGTCGGCGACGCCTTCCGCCACGGCCTGCGACTCGAGGAGATCCACGACGAGACGGCGATCGATCCCTGGTTTCTGGCGCAGATCGAACAGATCGTCGCCAGCGAGCGCCAGTTGCGGGGTCGCGCCCTGGCCGGGCTGTCCGACGCCGAGCTGCGTCAGCTCAAGCAGATGGGCTTCTCTGACCGGCGCCTGGCCAGGCTGCTCGGCACCACCCAGCACGAGGTGCGCAAGGCCCGGCATGCGCATGGCGTGCGGCCGGTCTACAAGCGGGTCGACACCTGCGCCGCCGAGTTCGCGACGCAGACCGCCTACATGTACAGCACCTACGACGAAGAGTGCGAGGCCGAGCCGACCGCACGGCGCAAGATCATGGTGCTGGGCGGCGGACCGAATCGCATCGGTCAGGGCATCGAGTTCGACTACTGCTGCGTGCACGCGGCGCTGGCGATGCGCGAGGACGGCTACGAGACCATCATGGTCAACTGCAACCCGGAGACCGTGTCGACCGACTACGACACCAGCGACCGGCTGTACTTCGAGCCGGTGACGCTCGAGGACGTGCTCGAGATCGTCGACAAGGAGAAGCCCGCCGGCGTGATCGTGCAGTTCGGCGGCCAGACGCCGCTCAAGCTTGCGCTTGAGCTCGAACGCGCCGGCGTGCCGATCATCGGCACCACGCCCGACTCGATCGACGTCGCCGAGGACCGCGAGCGCTTCCAGAAGCTGCTGCACGAACTCAAGCTGAAGCAGCCGCCCAACCGCACCGCGCGCACCGAGGAGGCGGCCATCCAGCTCGCGCACGAGATCGGCTACCCGCTGGTGGTGCGGCCGAGCTACGTGCTCGGTGGCCGCGCGATGGAGATCGTGCACGGCGACAACGACCTGCAGCGCTACATGCGCGAGGCGGTGCGCGTCAGCGAGAAGAGCCCGGTGCTGCTTGACCGCTTTCTCGACGACGCCATCGAGGTCGACGTCGACGCCGTCAGCGATGGCTCCGAGGTGATGATCGGCGGCATCATGGAGCACGTCGAGCAGGCCGGCGTGCACTCGGGCGATTCTGCGTGCTCGCTGCCGCCGTATTCGCTGCCGGCTTCGCTGCAGGACGAACTGCGCCGCCAGACCACCCTGATGGCCAAGGCCTTGAAGGTGGTCGGCCTGATGAACGTGCAGTTCGCGATCCAGGGCGAGGTCAGCGCTCCCGACGAGGCGGTGGTTTACGTGCTGGAGGTCAACCCGCGCGCGTCGCGCACGGTGCCGTTCGTCAGCAAGGCCACCGGCCAGCCGCTGGCCAAGATCGCGGCCCGTTGCATGGCCGGGCAGCGGCTGAGCGACCAGCGCGGTGTCAAGGGCGAGGTGATCCCGCCGTACTTCAGCATCAAGGAGGCGGTGTTCCCGTTCAACAAGTTCCCCGGCGTCGACCCGATCCTCGGCCCCGAGATGCGCTCCACCGGCGAGGTGATGGGCGTCGGCCGCAGCTTCGGCGAGGCGATGCTGAAGAGCCAGCTCGGCGCGGGGTCGCGGCTGCCCGACAAGGGCACGGTGGTGATCAGCGTCAAGAACGGTGACAAGGACCGCGCGGTCAAGGTGGCCGAGGAACTGATCGACCTCGGCTTCCAGATCGCCGCCACCAGGGGCACGGCCGCGGCCATCGCCGCGGCGGGCGTACCGGTGACGGTGGTCAACAAGGTTAAGGACGGCCGGCCGCACATTGCCGACAAGGTCAAGGCCGGCGAGATCCAGCTCGTCTACACCACGGTCGACGAGACGCGCACGGCGATCGCCGACTCGCGGCACATCCGCACCGCGGCCATCGCCAACCGGGTCACCTACTACACGACGATGGCCGGCTGCGAGGCGGCGACCGAGGCGCTGAAGCACCAGGATGACCTCACGGTCACCTCGTTGCAGGAACTGCACGCCGAACTGCAATAAACTGGACCGGAAACGACCGCGCCTTCGGGCGCGCCGTCCGTGTGGACGCGCCCGAAGGCGCGTTTTCTCTTTGCGAGGATCTCCGATGGCCACCATCCCCTTGACGCGCCGTGGCGCCGAGCTGCTGAAGGCCGAGCTGCAGCGACTGAAGACGATCGACCGCCATGCGGTGATCCAGGCCATCGCCGAGGCGCGTGGCCATGGCGACCTGTCGGAGAACGCCGAGTACGAGGCGGCCAAGGACAAACAGGCCTTCATCGAAGGGCGCATCGCCGAGATCGAAGGCAAGCTCGCGGCGGCGCAGGTGATCGATCCGGCCACGCTCGACGCCGGCGGCCGCGTGGTGTTCGGCGCCACCGTCGAGCTCGAAGAGGAGGCGGGCGGCCACCGCGTCACCTACCAGATCGTCGGTGACGACGAAGCCGACCTCAAGCAGGGCCTGATCTCGATCAGCTCGCCGATCGCGCGTGCGCTGATCGGCAAGGAGAGCGGCGACGTCGCGGACGTGCAGGCGCCAGGCGGCGTCAAGAGCTACGAGATCGTCGACGTCCGCTACCGGTGAGTCCTGGCACGCGGAGCCGCGGCAGGTCGGCTCAGACGGCCTTTTTCTTGATGCTCGACGCGCGGCGCTTGGCGCGCTTGACCAGGCCGCCGGCCGTGACGCGCTGATTGCCCAGCACCTTGACCTTCTTGATCGTCGGCCGCTGCGTCGGACTCTTGTGGAACTTGACCAGCCGCACGGTGCGCGGGCCGGGCAGGCGGTCGTCGCGCGCGGCCTTGGGCTTGGGCGCCGGCGGGCGCCACAGCACCAGCAGCTTCCCGATGTGCTGCACGGCCGCGGCGCCGAGGCGATCGGCCGCGTCGGCCAGCAGCGCCTCGCGCTGCTCGCGCGAATCGGAGAACACGCGCACCTTGACCAGGCCGTGGGCCCCGAGCGCCGTGTCGAGCTCCTTATGCACCGATGGGCTGTAGCCCCCGGCCCCGATCATCACAACCGGTTCGAGGTGATGCGCCGAGGCGCGCAGTGCCTTGCGTTGCACGGTCGAGAGGGTGAGGGCAGCCATCGACCTATTATGTCCACGGCCCCATGAGCAAGAGCAAGAAAGTCAACCGCGCCTGGCTGCAGGACCACGTCAGCGACCCGTACGTCAAGCTGGCGCGCAAGGAGGACTACCGGGCCCGCGCCGCCTACAAGCTCAAGGAGATCGACGAGTCGCTGCACCTGCTGCGGCCAGGCCAGGTGGTGGTCGACCTCGGCTCCACGCCCGGCGCCTGGAGCCAGTACGTGCGGCGGCGCTTCGCGCCGAAGGCGGCCGGCAGCGGTGGCGCCGCGGTCGGCGCACTCGATGGCACCATCATCGCGCTCGACGTGCTGCCGATGGCGCCGATCGAGGGCGTGCAGTTCGTCCAAGGCGACTTTCGCGACGAGGCGACGGCTCGCGCCCTGGCCGACGGCTTGCAAGG
Source organism: Burkholderiaceae bacterium (assembly GCA_035499355.1). Classification (GTDB taxonomy): domain Bacteria; phylum Pseudomonadota; class Gammaproteobacteria; order Burkholderiales; family Burkholderiaceae_C; genus JAEUPI01. The sequence continues at coordinate 7,528 of DATJYZ010000136.1, forward strand.
CCGGCCGGTCGACGTCGTGCTGTCGGACATGGCGCCCAACCTGTCGGGCGTGGCGGTGTCGGACGCCGCACGCATGGCCGACCTGGTCGACCTGGCGATCGAGTTCGCGCGGCAGCACCTGGCTGCCGACGGCGCGCTGGTGGCCAAGGTGTTCCATGGCAGCGGGTACAGCCAGCTGGTCGAGCACTTCAAGCAGTCGTTTCGGGTTGTGAAGGCGATCAAGCCCAAGGCGTCGCGCGACAAGTCGGCGGAAACCTTTCTGGTCGGCCGAGGTCTCAAGGCGCCGAGATGAAACGGGCCTTTCCAACGCCAACGATTGCTCAGTCGAGCCATGGCCCATGCGCCCTCGACGGAGGCGGCTTCAACCCTTGTGTGGACTAGAATCGTCCCCAATTGCGCTCGCAGGCGCGATGCGTCCGCATCGTGACATGTAGAGCAGGAACCGAGAGCATGGCAGCACCCGGCTCCGATGCAGGCGAGAAGGAGCCGCGGTGAACAATCAATGGTTCTCGAAGGTTGCGGTCTGGTTGGTGATCGCGCTGGTGCTGTTCACGGTCTTCAAGCAGTTCGACCGCGGCGTCAACCAGGGCTCGCAGATCGGCTACTCCGACTTCCTCGAGGAAGTGCGCGCCAAGCGCATCAAGGCAGTCACCCTGCAGGAAGGCAACGGCGGCACCGAGATCCTGGCCGTCACCAACGACGACAAGCGCATCCGCTCCACCGCCACCTACCTCGACCGCGGCCTGATCGGTGACCTCATCGCCAACGGCGTCAAGTTCGACGTCAAGGCGCGCGAGGAGCCGTCGATCCTGATGACCATCCTGGTCAGCTGGGGCCCGATGCTGCTGCTGATCGGCGTGTGGATCTACTTCATGCGGCAGATGCAGGGCGGCGGCAAGGGCGGCGCCTTCAGCTTCGGCAAGAGCCGCGCGCGCATGCTCGACGAGAGCAACAACTCGATCACCTTCGCCGACGTCGCCGGCTGCGACGAGGCCAAGGAAGAGGTCAAGGAACTGGTCGACTTCCTGAAGGACCCGCAGAAATTCCAGAAGCTCGGCGGTCGCATCCCGCGCGGCGTGCTGATGGTCGGCCCGCCCGGCACCGGCAAGACGCTGCTGGCCAAGGCGATCGCCGGCGAGGCCAAGGTGCCGTTCTTCTCGATCTCGGGCTCCGACTTCGTCGAGATGTTCGTCGGCGTCGGCGCAGCGCGTGTGCGCGACATGTTCGAGCAGGCCAAGAAGAGCGCGCCGTGCATCATCTTCGTCGACGAGATCGACGCCGTCGGCCGCCATCGTGGCGCCGGGCTCGGCGGCGGCAACGACGAGCGCGAGCAGACACTGAACCAGTTGCTGGTGGAGATGGACGGCTTCGAGACCAACCTCGGCGTCATCGTGATGGCGGCCACCAACCGGCCCGACATCCTCGACCCGGCGCTGCTGCGCCCGGGCCGCTTCGACCGCCAGGTCTACGTCACGCTGCCCGACATCCGCGGCCGCGAGCAGATCCTCAACGTGCACATGCGCAAGGTGCCGCTGGGCTCCGACGTGCGCGCCGACCTGATCGCGCGCGGCACCCCGGGCTTCTCGGGCGCCGACCTCGCCAACCTGGTCAACGAGGCCGCGCTGTTTGCCGCGCGGCGCAATGGCCGCGTGGTGGAGATGGGCGACTTCGAGAAGGCCAAGGACAAGATCATCATGGGCACCGAGCGCAAGTCGATGGTGATGGACGAGGACGAGCGCAAGAACACGGCATACCATGAGGCCGGCCACGCGTTGATCGGCAAGCTGCTGCCCAAGCTCGACCCGGTGCACAAGGTGACGATCATCCCGCGCGGCGGCGCGCTCGGCGTCACGGTGTCGCTGCCCGAGAAGGACCGCTACAGCACCGACAAGATCCTGATGCTCAACCGCATCTCGATGCTGTTCGGCGGTCGCATCGCCGAAGAGGTGTTCATGAACCAGATGACCACCGGCGCCAGCAACGACTTCGAGCGTGCCACGTCGATCGCGCGCGACATGGTGATGCGCTTCGGCATGAGCGACGTGATGGGCCCGATGGTCTATTCGGAGAACGAGGGTGAGGTGTTCCTCGGCCGCTCGGTCACCAAGACCACCAACATCTCCGAGGAGACGATGCGCAAGGTCGATGCCGAGGTGCGTCGCATCATCGACGAGCAGTACGCGATCGCGCGCAAGCTGATCGAGGACAACAAGGACAAGATGCACGCGATGGCCGCTGCGCTGCTCGAGTGGGAGACCATCGACGGCGACCAGATCGACGACATCATTGCCGGCAAGCCACCGCGTCCGCCGAAGGACTGGTCGCCGTCGGCGTCCAAGCCCAGCGGCGGCAATCCGGCCGTCAGCACCGACGGTGCACCGGCCGCCGCCGCCTGAGCCCGCGCCACTTCTCACACCGACGGGGCCGCAGGCCCCGTTTGTCTTGCTACCGTTGCCGCCGATGATCTGGCAGACCTCGCGCTTCTCGATCGACCTCACGCGCGCGCGGGTGATGGGCATCGTCAATGCGACGCCCGACTCGTTCTTCGACGGCGGCCGCCATCCGGGCGCGGACGCGGCGCGCGCGCACTGCGAGCGCTTGGTCGGCGAGGGTGCCGACATGCTCGACATCGGCGGCGAGTCGACACGGCCCGGTGCACGGACGCCCGGCGTTCAGGAGGAAATCGATCGCGTCCTGCCGGTGCTCGAGCACGCCTGCACGCTCGGCGTGCCGGTGTCGGTGGACACCAGCCGTGCCGAAGTGATGCGTGCGTCGCTGGCGGCCGGTGCCGACATCGTCAACGACGTGCGCGCCCTGCGCTGGCCTGCGGCGCTCGAGGCGGTCGCGGCGCACCCCGGCTGCGGGGTCTGCCTGATGCACATGCTGGGCGACGACCCGGCGTCGATGCAGCGCGAGCCGGCCTATGACGACGTCGTGACGGCCGTGCGCGACTTCCTGCTCGAACGGCTCGCGCACGTCGAGCGCAGCGGTGTGGGGAAAAAGCGCATCGTGCTCGACCCGGGGATCGGTTTCGGCAAGACGCCGGAGCACAATTGGGCGCTGATGCAGGGCCTCGACACGTTGCGCGCGCTCGGCCAGCCGTTGCTGATCGGCTGGTCGCGCAAGTCGACGCTCGGCGCGCTCACCGGCCGCACGGCCGATCACCGCCTGCCGGCCAGCCTCGCGGCCGCGCTGGCCTCGGTGCAACGCGGCGCGCGCATCGTGCGCGTGCACGACGTGGCGGCGACCGTCGACGCGCTGGCGGTGTGGCGCCGCTGCGGGCTGAACGCATAAAAGGGAGACGATGGCGCGACGCTATTTCGGAACCGATGGCATTCGCGGCACGGTCGGCCAATCGCCGATCACGCCCGACTTCCTGCTGCGCCTGGGCCACGCCGTCGGCCGCGTTCTGCGGCGCGATCGCGCGCGCGCGCAGGTGGTGATCGGCAAGGACACGCGCATCTCGGGCTACATGATCGAGTCGGCGCTCGAGGCCGGTTTCGCGTCGGCCGGCGTCGACACGCTGCTGAGCGGCCCGATCCCGACCCCCGCGGTAGCCTACCTGACGCGCGCGTTGCGGCTGGACCTCGGCGTCGTCATCAGCGCGTCGCACAACCCGTACCCGGACAACGGCATCAAGTTCTTCTCGGCGGCGGGAGAGAAGCTGCCCGACGAATGGGAGCAGGCGGTCGAGACCGCGCTCGGCGAGCCGGCCCAGTGGGTCGACTCGATGGGACTCGGCAAGGCCCGACGCATCGACGACGCCGCCGGTCGCTACATCGAGTTCTGCAAGAGCACGGTACGCCACGACCTGTCGCTGCGCGGCTGGAAAGTCGTGATCGACGCCGCCCACGGCGCGGCCTATCGGGTGGCGCCCGACGTCTTCCACGAGCTGGGCGCCGACGTGGTGGCGATCGGCGTGGCGCCCGACGGCCTCAACATCAACGATGGCGTCGGGGCCACCGCGCCGGCGGCGCTGGTGCGGGCGGTGGCCGAGCACAAGGCCGACTACGGCATCGCGCTCGACGGCGATGCCGATCGGTTGCTGATGGTCGACGGCGACGGCCGCCTCTACAACGGCGATGAACTGCTGTACGTGATGGTCACCGAGCGCCTGGCCAACGGCCAGACGATCGAGGGCGCGGTCGGCACGTTGATGACCAACATGGCGATCGAGCTGGCGCTCAAGCAGCGCGACGTGCCGCTGGTGCGCGCCAAGGTCGGCGACCGCTACATCCTCGAGGAACTCACCGCGCGCCGCTGGCTGCTCGGCGGCGAGGGTTCCGGCCACCTGCTCGCCCTCGACAAGCACACCACCGGCGACGGCATCATCAGCGCGCTGCAGGTGCTGCAGGCGGTGCGCCACAGCGGGCGCAGCCTGGCGCAGCTGTTGCAGGGCGTGTCGCTGTTCCCGCAGACGTTGATCAACGTTCGGCTGGCGCCCGATGTCGATTGGAAGGCCAACCGCCAGCTCGCGGCCGAGCAGGAGGCGGTGCAGCGCGATCTCGCCGATTCGGGCCGCGTGCTGATCCGCGCCTCCGGGACCGAGCCGCTCTTGCGCGTGATGGTCGAGGCCAGCGACGCCGAGCTGGCACGTGGCTGCGCGGAGCGCCTGGCGCGCGCTGCCGCAGCCTGAACCCGCACAGGCCGCGGTCGATGCCCGACCCCGACTCGAGCGACCTGCTGGCGGCGATCGACCTCGGATCGAACAGCTTTCGCCTCGAGATCTGCAAGGGCGGGTCGGGACCGCTGCAACGCGTCGAGTACCTCAAGGACACCGTACGCCTCGGCGCCGGGCTCGACGACACGCGCCAGCTCGATGACGCCGCGATGAGCCGCGGCTGGGCCAGCGTGGCGCGCTTTGCCGAGCGCGTGCGCGACATCGAGCCGCGGGCGGTGCGTGCGGTGGCCACGGCGACGCTGCGCGAGGCGTTGAATCGCGATGTCTTCCTCGCGCGCGCGCAATCGCTGCTCGGCCTGCCGATCGACGTCATCTCGGGGCACGAAGAGGCGCGCCTCATCTATGGTGGCGTGGCCCACTACCTGCCCGAGAGCGACGAAAAACGCCTGGTGTTCGACATCGGCGGCCGCTCGACCGAGCTGATCCTCGGCCGCGGCAAGGTGCCGCGGCTGGTCGAGTCGTACGACGTCGGCAGCGTCGAACTCTCGCTGCGCTACTTCGCCGACGGCCGCATCGGCGCACGCAGCTTCAACGCGGCGCGCATCGCGGCGCAGGCCGCGCTCGAGGGCGCCCAAGGCGTGCTCGCGGCGGAGCGCTGGGACGCGGTGTACGGCGCCTCCGGCACCGTCGGTGCGGTGTCCGACGTGCTGCGCGCCGAGGGCATGACCGACGGCACGATCACGCCGGCGGGCCTCGAGGCGCTGGTGCGCAAGCTGGTCGATGCCGGGCATGTCGACAAGGTGCAGCTCGCCGGGCTCAAGGACGATCGCCGCGCGGTGCTCGGCGGCGGCGTGGCGATCGTGCGTGCGCTGGTCGACCTGCTGAACCTCGAGCGCATCGCGCCGGCGCGCGGCGCGTTGCGTCACGGCGTGATGATCGAGATGCTCGATCGTGACGCCCCGGCGCGCGACATCCGCACCGCGAGCGTGCAGCGGCTGCAGCGCCAGTTCGCGGTCGACGTGGTGCAGGCGCAGCGGGTGACCGACATGGCGCTGTGGCTGTTCTCCGCGCTGCATCCGGAGCCCGACCAGCGTCTGCAGCGCAGCACCGCGCTGCTGCGCTGCGCGGCCGCATTGCACGAGGTGGGCATGGCGGTGTCGCACGAGAGCCACCACCGCCACGGCGAGTACATCGTGCGCCACGCCGATGCCGCGGGCTTCGCCGACCACCAGCTCGGCCGGCTGGCGACGCTGGTGCTGGCGCAGCGCGGCGGCCTGCGCAAGGTGGAGGCGGCGTTGGCACCGGACCCGCTGCTGCGCGACCAAGCGCTCGTGCTGCGCATCGCCATCGTGCTGTGCCACGCCCGGCGCGACCCCGCGCCGGGCCGCTTGCGGCTGGTGCACACCGCCGGAGGCTGGCTGCTGATGATCGACACGCCCTGGGCCGATGCGCACCCGCAATCGATCCACCTGCTGCGCGAGGAAGAGAAGGCGTGGTCGCGCACCAGCTGGCCGCTGGAACTGCGCATCGACTGACGCCGCCGGTGGCCTGCCCGGCGACTACATCGTCTCCGGCGATTGCACGCAGACGATGAAGGTCTGCACGCGTGCCTCGCCTTCCTTGGCCGCCTCGCTCGGCCGATTGCGCAGCCACCAGACCGAGCCCTTGCGGATCGTCCACGGGGCTTCGCGTCCGGTGAGCAGCAGCGACACCAGCTCGCCGAGCGCCGGCTGGTGGCCGACCAGCAGCACCGTGCGCCGCGCGTCGGGCCAGCCGCTTGCCGCCAGCAGATCGATGGCGGCAGCGCCCGGTCCGATCGACTCCACGGTGGTGAACGGGCGTTCGAGCTTGGCCGCCGTGCGCTGGGCGCGCACCGCCGGGCTCACCAGGATGCGCAGGCCTTCGGGCATCTGGCGGTGCAGCCACAGCGCGATGCGAGACGCCTGGCGTTCGCCGCGCGGCGTCAGCTTGCGCTTGAGGTCATCGACCGGGGAACCGTCGCCGTCTTCGGCGTCGGCATGGCGCCAGAGAATCAGGTCCATCGGGATTCAACGCACCATGCTGCCATAGCGTTCACTCAGTGCATCCTGGGCCGAGCGGCCGGGCTTGCCGCGCAGCCGCGACACCCGCTCGTAGTGCCCGTCGGGCAGCATCTGCCAGGCGTCGCGGCCGTCGTGCAAGTACGCTGTCAGCGTCTCGTCGATCACGCGCTGCCGCAGGGCGGGATCGTCCACTGGCCAGGCCAGCTCGATGCGGCGGAACATGTTGCGACCCATCCAGTCGGCGCTCGACAGGTACAGGGTCTCCTCGTCGCCGACGCGGAAGTAGAACACCCGCGAGTGCTCGAGGAAGCGGCCGATGATCGAGCGCACGCGCACATTCTCGGAGAAACCGGGGCGCGCGGCCGGCACCACGCACGCGCCGCGCACGATGAGGTCGACGCTGACGCCGGCGCGCCCTGCCTGCGCCAGCGCCAGGCCGAGCGCTTCGTCGGTCAACGCGTTCATCTTCAACACGATGCGGGCGCCGCGGCCGTGGCGCGCCGCGCTGGTGGCGGCCTGCACGTGCTCGAGCATGCGGTCGTGCAGCGTGAACGGCGCGACGATCAGCGCCTTCAGGCCGCTCATGCGGCTCTGGCTCGCCAGGTGCTGGAACACCTGCGCCATGTCCGAGGTGATGCGGGGGTTGGCGGTCAGGTGGCCGATGTCGGTGTACAGACGCGCGGTGCGCGGGTTGTAGTTGCCGGTGGAGAGGTGCCCGTAGCGTCGCAGCTGCCGGCCTTCGCGGCGCGTGATCAGCAGCATCTTGGCGTGCGTCTTGAGGCCGACGATGCCGTACACCACCTGGGCGCCGAGGGCCTCGAGGCGCTCAGCCCAGTTGATGTTGGCCTCCTCGTCGAAGCGGGCCTTGAGCTCGACCACCACCATCACTTCCTTGCCGCGGCGCGTGGCCTCGAGCAGCAGCTCCATCAGCGCCGAGTCGGCGCTGGTGCGATAGATGGTCTGCTGGATCGACAGCACCTGCGGGTCGTGCACCGCCTCGCGCAGCAGCGCCTCCACCGGATCGAACGACTCGAAAGGGTGGTGCAGGAGCACGTCGCCCTGGCGCAGTCGCTCGAACACCGAGCCCTCGTGCGGCATGCTGGCCGGCCAGGCGGGCTTGTGCGGCGGGAAGTGCAGCGAACGCGTCGGCACCAGGTCGATCAGCTGCGCCAGTCGCACCAGGTTGACCGGGCCGTCGACGCGATACAGCGCCTGCTCGCTGAGCTGGAACTGCTCGAGCAGGAAGTTGGCCAGCAGGTCCGGGCACGAGGTGGCGACTTCCAGCCGCACGGCGCGGCCGAACTGCCGTTGCGTGAGCTCCAGGCGCAACGCCTGCCGCAGGTTGGTGACCTCCAGCTCGTCGACCGCGAGGTCGGAGTCGCGGGTGACGCGGAACTGCGAAAAACCGTCGACGTGGCGACCGGGGAACAGCTCGTTCAGGTTGGCGCGCAGCACGCTGGACAACAGCACGAACCCCTGGCGGCGACCGGTCAGCTCATCGGGCAGCTTGATCACGCGCGGCAACGCACGCGGCACGCGCACGATCGCGATGTCGTTCTGACGGCCGAAGGCGTCGCGGCCATGCAGGCGCACGATGAAGTGCAGCGACTTGTTGGCCACCTGCGGAAACGGGTGCGACGGGTCCAGGCTCAGCGGCACCAGCAGCGGCCGCACTTCGCGAGCGAAAAACGCCGACACCCAGCGCCGCTGGGCCGCGTTGCGTTCGCCGTGCGACAGAATCTGCAGACCAGCCTTTTTCAGATCGGACGTCAGGTGGTCGTTGTAGAGCGCATATTGCTCGTCGACCAGCGCGTGGGCGGCCAGCGAGATGTCGCGCATGGCCGCGGCACTGACGGCCTGGGCGTCGCCGGGGTTGGCCAGGCGCAGCTCTTCGAGCGTGTCGGGGACGCGGATCTCGAAGAATTCGTCGAGGTTCGACGACACGATGCACAGGTAGCGCAGCCGCTCCATCAGCGGCACGTCGGCCAGCCGCGCCATGTCGAGCACGCGCGCATTGAACGCCAGCGCGCCCAGGTCGCGATGAAGCAGTGAAGAGGGCGCGGGCGCGGGCGGCTTCACCGACGTGAGTGTGCCTGGGCTTCGTGACGTTTTCTTGACGCAGCGATGACGCTTTTTGACAACGCGCAAGCGCCCATGGGCAGGCCCTGCCTGTCACGGCGCTGTCACAACGCCTGCCTAGAGTCGGCCCGCGACATCACAGCAGAACTTGAAGGAGTGACCATGAAGAGCCTGTTCGCTCGCGTTGCCTTGGCCGCCGCGGTTCTCGCCCCTGCGCTCGCCGCCGCGCAGGACGTGACCGGTGCCGGGGCGACTTTTCCGGCGCCGGTGTATGCCAAGTGGGCCGACGCCTATCACAAGGCGACCGGCGCGCGCGTCAACTATCAGTCGGTCGGCAGCGGCGCCGGCATCAACCAGATCAAGGCCAAGACGGTCGACTTCGGTGCCTCCGACATGCCGCTGACCGACGAGATGCTGGCCAAGGACGGCCTGATGCAATTCCCCACCGTGATCGGCGGCGTCGTGCCGGTGGTCAACGTGGCCGGCATTGCTCCCGGGCAGCTCAAGCTCACCGGCGCCGTGCTGGCCGACATCTTCCTCGGCAAGGTGACCAAGTGGAACGACCCGGCCATCACCGGGCTGAATCCCGGCCTTGCGCTGCCCGACGCCGCCATCGCGGCGGTGCGCCGCGCCGATGGCTCGGGCACGACGTTCATCTTCACCAACTACCTGTCGAAGGCCAGCGCCGAATGGAAGACCAAGGTCGGCGAGGGCACGGCGGTCAACTGGCCCACCGGGGCCGGCGGCAAGGGCAACGAGGGCGTGTCGGCGTTCGTGCAACGCTTGCCGAATTCGATCGGCTACGTCGAGTACGCGTACGCCAAGCAGAACAAGATGGCCACCGTGATGCTGCGCAACCAGGCGGGTGCCTTCGTCGCCCCCGATGACGCCAACTTCAAGGCCGCCGCCACAGGGGCCGACTGGAGCAAGAGCTTCTACCAGATCCTCACCGACCAGCCGGGCAAGGACGCGTGGCCGATCACCGGTGCCACCTTCATCCTGATGCACAAGGTGCAGGACAAGCCGGCGCAGGCCGCGGCCGCGCTGAAGTTCTTCGACTGGGCCTACGTCAATGGCAATCAGATGGCCGCCGAGCTGGAGTACGTGACGCTGCCCGATTCGGTGAAGGCCCTGGTGCACAAGCTGTGGGGCGAGATCAAGGACGGCTCCGGCAAGCCGGTGGTCGTCGCCGCCAAGTGATCGCGTTGTAGGTGCCAGACGCCGCCGCGGAGCCCATCGACATGGCCGCTACACTGCCCGCGACCACTTTCCCCAGCGATGGAGTGATCGAGCGCATCGAACCGGCCCGCCGACCGCCTGGGCGCCAGGCGCCCAGCCGCTGGGGCGACCGCCTGTTCGCGGCGGCGGCGTTGGCGGCGGCGCTGCTGACGCTGGCCCTGCTGGCCGGCATCATCGTCTCGTTGTTGATCGGCGCGTCGCCGGCCATTCGCGAGTACGGCCTGAGCTTCCTGGTGCGCGCCGAGTGGGATCCGGTGACCAACCGCTACGGCGGGCTGGTGATGATCTACGGCACGTTGATGAGTTCGCTGATTGCATTGCTTATCGCGGTGCCGGTCAGCTTCGGCATCGCGCTGTTCCTCACCGAGCTGTCGCCGAACTGGTTGAAGCGGCCGCTGGGCATCGCGGTGGAGTTGCTGGCGGCGGTGCCGTCGATCGTCTACGGCATGTGGGGCCTGCTCGTGTTCGGCCCGATCCTCGCGCGTTTCGTGCAGCAACCGCTGCAGACGGCGTTCGGCGGCATCCCGGTGCTCGGTGCGCTTTTCTCCGGGCCGCCGGTCGGCCTGGGGCTTCTATCGGCCGGCATCATTCTGGCGATCATGATCATTCCGTTCATCGCGTCGGTGATGCGCGACGTGTTCGAGGTCACGCCACCGATGCTCAAGGAGTCAGCCTACGGCCTGGGCGCCACCACCTGGGAGGTGATCTGGCAGGTGGTGCTGCCGTACACCAAGACCGGTGTCGTCGGCGGCGTCATGCTCGGGCTGGGGCGCGCGCTCGGCGAGACGATGGCCGTGACCTTCGTGATCGGCAACATGAACCAGCTGAACTCGTTGTCGCTGTTCGAGGCCGCCAACAGCATCACCTCGGCGCTGGCCAACGAGTTCGCCGAGGCCGCCGCCGGCTTGCACCAGGCCTCGCTGATCTACCTCGGGCTGGTACTGTTCTTCATCACCTTCGTCGTGCTCTCGGCGTCTAAGTTCCTGCTGATGCGGCTCAAGCGCATGGAAGGGACCAAATCGTGAGGGCGCTGCAGTTCGACGCCGGCAAGCTGGCGCAGCACCGCAGCCGCCGCCGCACCAATGCGATTGCGCTGACGCTGTCGCTGGGCGCCATGG
>DATJYZ010000137.1:0-39858 GCA_035499355.1 Burkholderiaceae bacterium
AAACGCTGCAGCGAACACGTCGATGTCAGCCTCGCTCAGCCAGGCAGGCAACAGGGCTGGCGCAATCGCGCGATCGAGAAACCCCGTGCCGGCTGGCACCGTCAGCGACATGTGGCTTTCGGCCGGCGCATCGCCCGAGCCTGCTACCAGGACCTTGCGCATGGCAGATCGGATGTCGCGCTCGAATTCGGCCTCGGGCACGCCTTCACGGTTGAAGTAGAACCAATAGAAGTTCTCGTGTCCGGAGGCGCGCAGCAATGTCAAAGGCGGCGCCGCGGGGTTGCGTGGCCGGTGTGGCACGCTCAGCGCGGCCACCGCCGTGAACAGGTCAGGCCGCATCAGCGCAGCGCACCAAGCCACATTGGCACCCCAATCGTGCCCGACGATGCAGGCGTGCGACTCGCCGAGCGCCGCCACCAGCGCCACCATGTCGCCCACCAGATCGCTGATGGCATAAGCGGTAATCTCGTGCGGCACCGAGCTGCCGCCATAGCCGCGCATGTCGGGCGCCACCACGCGGTAGCCTGCCTTCGCCAACGCCGGAACCTGGTGCCGCCACGAATGCGCCAGCTCGGGCCAACCGTGGCACAGCAGCACCAGAGGACCGCTTCCTTGCTCGGTGATGTGCAGCGTGATGCCGTTGACAGCGATGTCGCGCTCGATGCGTTCCTCGATCACGGCCTCGTCCTCTGTGTTGCGCACGCAGGCGCGGCCGATGATTGTTCCTCAAATGCTCAGGCCTTGCGCGGATCGGGATGAGCCCGCCGCCCTAAGGAAGGCCGCCAGCGGGTCATCGTGGTCGTCGCCTATCGACCACCCATAGCGACATTCGTATTGGACGCTCTCGTGCGATCCAGCAGCCGCATCAGCGCAATAAGTCATGCCGCTCGGCAAACGCGATGGCTTCATCTCGGAGTCGGCAAGCGATGCCAGTGGCCGCGCCCGAATGGTTGCGGAAGGGCCATGCGATCCCGTAGGCGCTTGCACCACCCCTCGAACGCCTACGCGCGGGCCACCGCCCCGGCGCACCCGCATACCCCCAGCGCAAACACCACGACGCCGATCACGCTCAGCGCAGCCTCACGTGCCAACGCCGCGGCGTGAGCGTGATGTCAACGATCGGCACCCAGATCCACTTCTTCCAATGCGACAGTAGCCGCGCGCCGTTGAGCAGCGCGCCCTCGGTGATGCTCCTTAGCCCGTGCGCCGTGGCCAGAAACGTAAGGCCGACGCCGACGAAGGCGCCCAGCGCGCCGAACGGCAGGATCTGCACGAACCAGACGGCAGGGTGGACGTTGGCGCTGCGCGGTGGCTCGGCGGAATCGCAGGCGGGCATCCGACGAGGCCAACCGATCGCCTCGCGTGCGCTCGCGACCGCGCACACGCTGTCGTGCGCGATCCGGCTCGCAACCGCCGAACACGCGCAGGCCAGGCACCGTCGCAAAGCGGTGCAGCGCATGCGAGGTGAATGCGGCCTCGTGCGCCGCGATCGTCGCCATCCGATGCATTCAAGTGCATCCATTGCCGCTGACAGCGCGATAGCGCTGACGACGTCGAGGGTGTCGGTCTCGTCGCGCGCGGTCGCCAAGACGAGAAACCATCCTCGGTGGACACGAAGAAGGCCCTACCTCGCGAGAGACCTCTTCTGGTCGAAACCAGAAGCAGGACTCCAGGTGTTCACCCGGCGCAAGCAAGCAGCGGTTGCGCGAAACCGACCCGCCCTGACGTCCCTCGACGGCGCCTGCCTCCCGCCGGACTCCCCTCAATACCCCGACAACAACGCCGCCCGATCCATCTGAAACGCCGCGTCGCCGAACAGCTCCTGCAGCACACGGGCGCGCTTCATGAACAGGCCGATCTCCAGTTCGTCGGTCATGCCGATGCCGCCGTGCATCTGCACGCCCTCCTGCACCGCGCGGTTGGCCGTGAGGCAGGCTCGCGCCTTGGCCTGCGCGACGCGCAGCGGCGCATCGGCCGATGCATCGTCGAGCGCCTTCAGCGCCTGGCGCACGATCGCCCGCGTCAGTTCGAGGTCGCAGAACAGCTCGGCGCAGCGGTGCTGCAGCGCCTGGAACTCACCGAGCAGGCGATCGAACTGCTTGCGCTGCTTGAGGTATTCGACCGTGCGCTCGAACACCTCGTCGGCCAGACCGAGCAGCTCGCACGCGGCCACGGCGCGGCCGACGTCGAGCACGCCATCGAGCAGCTGCGCGCCCGACTCGACGGCGCCGATCAATGCGTCGCCGCCGACGCGCACGCCGTCGCAGCGCACGCGCGCGGCGTTGTGCGCGTCGACCATCACGGTGCGCTCGATCGTCAGGCCAGGGGTATGGCTCGGCACCAGCAGCAGCGCGGTGCCGCCGTCGGCGCGCGCGGCGATGATCAACGCGTCGGCCACGTGGCCATCGACGACCAGCAGCTTGTGCCCGTCGAGGCGCCAGCCGTCGCCATCGCGCGCCGCGGTGGTGGCCAGCGCACCGGGCCTGTGGCGCGACTGTTCGTCGACGGCCAGCGCGAGCACCGCGTCCGCCGCTGCGATGCGGGGCAGCCACGCCCTCTGCTGCGCCGGCGAGCCGGCGGCCCTCAGCAGCCACGCCGCCAGCACCGCCGTCGAGAAATACGGCGTCGGCGTCAGCGTGTGGCCGACCTGCTCGGCGATCAGTCCGGCCTCGGCCACACCGAGCCCGAGGCCGCCCAGTGCCTCGGGCACCAGCGTCGCGCTGTAGCCCTGCTGGCCGAAGTCGCGCCACAGCGGCGCGCTGTAGCCGGCGGCATCGTTGGCGTCGCGCAGCGCGCGCAGGTGCGACACCGGCGCGCGCTCGGCCAGGAAGGTCTGCGCGCTGTCGCGCAGCATGCGCCTTTGTTCGTCGAGCACCCAGGTCATCGCGCTGTCCTTTGCGTCTTCATGCGCCCGGCAAGCCGAGGATGCGCTTGGCCACGACGTTGAGCTGCACCTCGCTCGTGCCGCCTTCGATCGAGTTGGCCTTGGTACGCAGCCAGGTGCGCACGGCGGCGCCGTCTTGCGAGCGCTCGCCCTCCCACTCCAATGCATCGGCACCGCCGACGGCCACCATCAGTTCCCAGCGTCGCTTGTTGAGTTCTGCGCCGTAGTACTTGAGCGCCGACGACAGCGCACCGATGGCCTCGCCGGCGCGCGCCTGCTCGCCGGCCATGCGCATCCAGGCGCGGAACGCCGCCTCGTCGACCTCGAAGCGCGCGATCTCGGCGCGCAGCACCCCGTCGCTCAAGCGACCCGACTCGTCGCGGCCCAGCTTCTCGGCCGCATGGCGGCCCAACGGCTTGGGCGTGGCGCGTTCGCCGATCGCGCCGATCATCTCGCGCTCGTGCGTCAGCAGGTACTTGGCGATGGTCCAGCCGGCGTTGAGCTCGCCCACCAGGTTGGCGCGCGGCACCTTCACATGGTCGAAGAAGGTCTCGCAGAACGGCGACTTGCCCGAGATCAGCTTGATCGGTTTGGTGCTGACGCCCGGCGACGTCATGTCGATCAGCACGAAGCTGATGCCGGTGTGCTTCTTGGCGTTGTCGGTGCGCACCAGGCAGAAGATCCAGTCGGCCTCGTCGGCGTACGAGGTCCAGATCTTCTGGCCGGTCACCACGAAGTGGTCGTCGTGCACCTCGGCACGCGTGGCCAGCGACGCGAGGTCAGACCCCGCGTTGGGCTCCGAGTAGCCCTGGCACCAGCGGATCTCGCCGCGCGCGATCTGTGGCAGGACGTGTCGCTTCTGCGCCTCGCTGCCGTACTTCAGCAGCGCCGGCCCGAGCATCCAGATGCCGAAGCTCTGCAGCGGCGGCCGGCAATTCAGTGCCGCCATCTCTTCGCGCAGGATCGCGGCCTGCGGGTGCGTCAGGCCGCCGCCGCCGTACTCGCGCGGCCAGGTGGGCACCGTCCAGCCGCGTTCGCCCATGCGCTCCATCCACGCGCGCTGCGCGTCGCTCTGGAACCTGAAGCGCTTGCCACCCCAGCAGACGTCGGCCTCGTTGCGCACCGGCTGGCGCATCTCGGCGGGGCAATGGGCTTCGAGCCAGGCACGCGTGTCGGCGCGAAAGGCGTCGAGCGAGGTGTCGTGGGTGGCAACGGCGCTCATGGGTGTCGTCTCCTGCATCGCCCGGGGTTGCCGCATGGGTGCTTTCCCTGAGCAGGGCCTGATTTCCAATCCAAACGATGGATGTTTGGTTTTTTCTGCCCTATAAGGCCTGGCACAACCATACCGCGAACTCTAAAACGCGACAAGGAGACAACCCCGCGATGGTGCAGGTCGCTCGCACCTTCGAGCACCGGCCGTGGCCCGCCCACGACTGCGGGGCCCGTTGACATGGGTGCCTACCTCGCGCGCCGACTGCTGGCGTTGATTCCGACGCTGCTGCTGGCTTCGATCATCGTGTTCGTCATCATCCGGCTGATCCCCGGTGACGTGATCGATCTGATGCTCAGCCAGAACGACATCGGCGCCGACAGGAAGAGCCGCGAGCAGATCATGGCGGCGCTCGGGCTCGATCGGCCGATCGCCACCCAGTACCTCAGCTGGCTCGGTGCCATCGCGCTGCACGGTGATCTGGGCCGCTCGCTGTGGCAGAGCACGCCGGTCACCGAGATGTTGGCGGAGCGGCTGCCGGTGACGTTCGAGCTCGGGCTGCTGGCTCTGGTGGTCGCGATGGCGATCGCGCTGCCGATCGGCACCTACTCGGCACTGCGGCAGGACACCAAGGGCGACTACATCGCGCGCTCGTTCTCGATCCTGCTGCTGGCGATCCCGAGCTTCTGGCTCGGCACGATGGTGATGGTGTTCCCATCGATCTGGTGGGGCTGGTCGCCCGAGGTGAGCTACGTGCGCTTCAGCGCCGACCCGTGGCAGAACCTCAAGCAGATGGCGCTGCCGGCGATCGTGCTCGGCTCGAGCCTGTCGGCGATCACGATGCGGCTGCTGCGCACGATGATGCTCGAGGTGCTGCGCCAGGACTACATCCGCACCGCGTGGGCCAAGGGCCTGCCCGAGACACTGGTGGTGCTGCGCCACGCGTTCCGCAATGCGCTGGTGCCGGTGATCACGCTGGTCGGCCTGCAGGCGCCGTTCCTGATCGGCGGCGCGGTGATCATCGAGCAGATCTTCGTCATCCCCGGCATGGGCCTGCTGCTGCTCGACGCGGTGACGCAGCGCGACTATCCGATCATCACCGGCGTCTTCCTGGTCGTCGGCGTCGCGATCACGCTGATCAACCTGCTGGTCGATCTCAGCTACGGCGTGCTCGACCCGAAGGTGAGGTACCGCTGACGTGGCCGCGGTGCCTTCCGCCATTGGTTCCGCGCTGCCGGCAGCGCCACCGGCGCGCTCGTCGAGCTTCCTCGCGCGCCTGTTCCGCGACAAGCCGCTGGGCGCCGCCGGCGGCGTGGTGCTGCTGGTGTTCCTGATCGTGGGGCTCGGCGCGCAGTGGGTTTCGCCCTACGGCTTCAACGAGATCGCGCCGATCGAGCGCTTGAGGCCGCCGTCGTGGGCACACTGGTTCGGCACCGACCACCTCGGACGCGACGTGCTGTCGCGCTGCATCTATGGCGCGCAGCTGTCGGTGATCATCGGCTGCGGCGCGGCCGGGCTGGCCACCATCATCTCCACGCTGATCGGCATCGTCAGCGGCTACGCGGGCGGTCGCCTCGACCTGATCGTGCAGCGCTTCGTCGATGCGTGGCAGAGCTTTCCGGACCTCATCATCCTGATCGTCGTCGTCTCGGTGATCGGCCCCGGGATGCCGCAGATCATCGGCACCCTGGCGCTGCTGCTGGGCATCGCCGGCTCGCGCATCGTGCGCAGCGCCGTCCTCAGCGTGCGCGAGCACATGTACGTGCACGCCGCGCAGTCGGTCGGCGCGTCGGTGCCGCGCATCCTGTGGCGGCACATCCTGCCCAACGTGATGCCGCCGATCATCGTGCTGTTCACCACCCGCGTGGGCACGGTGATCCTGGCCGAGTCGGGGCTCGCGTTCCTCGGCCTGGGCGTGCCGCCGCCGTCGCCGACCTGGGGCTCGATGCTGTCGGGCAGCGGCCGCACCTACATGTTCCAGGGCCCGTGGCTCGCGCTCGCGCCGGGCCTGTGCCTGACCGCGGTGGTGTACGCCACCAACGTGTTCGGCGACGCGCTGCGCGACCTGCTCGATCCGCGCATGCGCGGCGCCCGATGACCTTCCACCAGCCGAGGAGACCGTCGCATGAGCTTCCTGAAGTCACGCCTGTCGATCACGCTGTCGGCCGCCGCTCTGGCCTTTGGATCGGTGGCCACCCTGGCCCAGAACGAGAAGCCGCAGACCGGCGGCACGCTCAATGTCGGTCTCGTGTACTACACGCTGTCGCCGCTGTCGTGGGACCCGGCCGACTGGCCGTGGAAGTTCGGCCAGGACACCGGGCTGATGTACGAGCAGCTGTTTGCCGGCGACCTCTCCAAGGCCAGGAGCCGCGGCGGCAAGCACCCCTTCGTCGCCGACTCGTGGCTGCCGTCCGACGCGATCCGCGGCGAGCTGGCCGAGAGCTGGAAGGTGATGGACAACCCGTTCCGGGTCGAGGTCAAGCTGCGCAAGGGCGTGATGTTCCCCGACAAGCCCGGCGTGATGAAGGCGCGCGAGCTGGTGGCCGACGACGTGGTCTACAGCTTCAACCGCCTCGACAAGAGCCCCAAGAAGATCCCCACCTACTACGACCACGTCGACAAGGTCGCGGCCCTGGACAAGTACACGGTGCTGTTCACCTTCAAGAACTACAACGCCGAGTGGGACTACCGCTTCGGCTGGGGCTACTACTCGGGCATCGTGCCCAAGGAGGTGAGCGATGCCGGCGCCGGCAACTGGAAGAACGCCAACGGCAGCGGCCCGTTCGAGCTGACCGACTACGTGCAGGGCAACGCCGTCACCTTCAGCAAGAACCCGATCTACTGGGACAAGGAGGTCATCGGCGGCCAGGCCTACAAGCTGCCGTTCGTCGACAAGATCGTCTACCGCACGATCAAGGACGAGGCGACGATGTGGACCGCGCTGCGCACCGGCAAGATCGATCTGCTCGAAGCCGTGCGCTGGACCGCGGTGGACGAACTGAAGAAGAACGCACCCGCGTTGAAGTGGAAGCGCTGGGTCAACACCGGCGGCGTCTTCATCGCGATGCGCGTCGACACCAAGCCGTTTGACGACATCCGCGTGCGCCGTGCGCTGAACCTCGCCGTCAACAAGCAGGAGATCGTCAAGTCGTACTACGGCGGCAACGCCGAGCTGTTCGCCTACCCGATGCACCCGGACTACGTCGGTTACTACGAGCCGCTCGACCAGATGCCCAACGCGGCGCAGGAGCTCTTCACCTACAACCCCGACAAGGCCAAGGCGCTGCTGGCCGAGGCCGGATACCCCAAGGGCTTCAGCTTCAAGGTGCAGGTCTGCTCGTGCGCGCCCGATCAGATGGACATGCTGCCGCTGGTGGCCGCCTACCTCGAGAAGGTCGGCGTCAAGATCGAGATCCAGCCGATGGAGTACGGCGCGTTCCTGTCGGCGATGACCACCAAGACCAACGCCGCCGGCTACATGATGCAGAACGGGCACACCAACCCAACCACCAGCATCCGCAAGAGCTTCGTCACCAAGCAGACCTGGAACCCGTCGCAGTACAGCGACCCGGAGGTCGACAAGCGGATGGCCGACGTCTACCTCGAACGCGACGAGAGCAAGCGCCAGTTGCTGATCAAGCTGCTGACGCGCGACATCGTCGAGAAGGCGCCGTACATCTGGCTGCCCACGGCGTATGTGTACACGGCGTGGTGGCCGTGGGTGAAGAACTACGACGGCGAGCTGCGCGTCGGCTCGGAACGGCCGGGCCCGATCCATGCGCGGATCTGGATCGACCAGGAGATGAAGAAGAAGATGGGCTTCTGACGACCCCGCGCGCGAGCACGCCGGCGTGGAACTCCTGCTGTCCGTTCGCGGCCTCACGACCCGCTTTCGCACCGACCGCGGGCCCCTCACCGCGGTCGACGACGTCAGCTTCGACGTCGCGCCGGGCGAGACGCTGGCCATCGTCGGCGAGTCGGGGTCGGGCAAGAGCGTCACCGCGCTGTCGATCCTGCGACTGGTGCCCAACCCGCCGGGCGAGATCGCCGCCGGGCAGATCGTCTTCGAGGGCCAGGACCTGCTGCGCTTGCGCGACCGCGAGATGCAGGCGATCCGCGGCGACCGCATCGCGATGATCTTCCAGGAGCCGATGAACTCGTTGAATCCGTCGCTCACCGTCGGGCTGCAGGTCGCCGAGCCGATGCGGCAGCACCGCGGCCTGTCATGGGCCGCGGCGCTCGACGGCGCCAAGGCGCTGCTGCAGAAGGTGCAGATCCCCGACGCCGAGAGCCGGCTGCACACCTATCCGCACCAGTACTCCGGCGGCATGCGGCAGCGCGCGATGATCGCGATGGCGCTGGCCTGCAAGCCGCGGCTCATCATCGCCGACGAGCCGACCACCGCGCTCGACGTCACGGTGCAGGCGCAGATCCTGGATCTCCTGAAGACGTTGACGCGCGAGAGCGGCGCGGCGCTGATCCTCATCACGCACGACCTCGGCGTCGTCGCGCGCTACGCCGATCGCGTGATCGTGATGTACGCCGGCCGCGTGGTCGAGCAGGCCGGTGCCGCCGCGCTGTACCGCTGGCCGCAGCATCCGTACACGCGCGGGCTGCTGGCGTCGGTGCCGCGGCTGAACGGCCCGGCCGGGGAGCAGTTGGTGCCGATCCACGGTGCGCCGCCGGATTTGGCCGCCCTGCCGCCCGGCTGCGCGTTCGCACCGCGCTGCACGCGCGCGGCACCGGGCTGCCTCGACGCGCGCCCGCAACTGCATGCGGCCCGCGGCGATGCCACCGGCCATCGACACGCGTGCCTGCGCGATGAGCTCGGCGTCGACTGACACCGTCCGCCCCGGCGGCGCCGGCGACGCCTTGCTGCGCGTCGACGACCTGAAGGTGCACTTCCCGCTCACCCGGGGCGTGCTGTTCAAGCGCGCGGTCGGCATGGTCAAGGCGGTCGACGGCGTGTCGTTCGCGATCGGCCGCGGCGAGACGCTCGGCCTGGTCGGCGAGAGCGGCTGCGGCAAATCGACCACCAGCCTCGCGGTGCTGCGCATGCAGCCGGTGACCGCGGGGCGCATCGTGTTCGAAGGCCGCGACATCACTGCGCAGGACCACGGCAGCGGCACGTTTCGTCGCCGCATGCAGATGGTCTATCAGGACCCGTACGGCTCGCTCGACCCGCGAATGCGCGTGCGCGACATCGTCGGCGAGCCGCTGGTCGTGCACCGGGTCACCGCCAGCCGCGCCGCGTACGACGAGCGCGTCGCGGCGCTGCTGGCGACGGTCGGCTTGCTGCCGGCGATGGCCGAGCGCTATCCGCACGAGTTCTCCGGCGGCCAGCGCCAACGCATCGCGATCGCGCGTGCGCTCGCGCTCGAGCCCAGCCTGGTGATCTGCGACGAGCCGGTGTCGGCGCTCGACGTGTCGATCCAGGCGCAGGTGATCAACGTGCTGATGGAGCTGCAGCAGCGCCTGAAGCTGTCGTACCTGTTCGTCGCGCACGACCTGGCGGTGGTGCGCCACATCAGCCACCGCGTGGCCGTGATGTACCTCGGGCGCATCGTCGAGACCGCGGACCGCGACACGCTGTTTCGCGAGCCGCTGCATCCGTACACGCAGGCGCTGCTGTCGGCGGTGCCGGTGGCCGATCCGGCGGCCGAGGCGCGCCGTGCGCGCCAGGTGGTGCGCGGCGAAGTGCCGAGCGTGATGCGGCCCCCGAGCGGCTGCCGCTTCCACCCGCGCTGCCCGCAGGCGATGGATGTCTGCCGCCAACAGGACCCGGCGCTCATCGAGCTGGGACCCGGTCGCACGGTGGCGTGCCACCTGCACGGCGGCGCGGCCGCGATCGCCATGCGCGAGGCGACGAGCGCATGAACGGCAAGGCGGTCACCGAGCGCTTCGCGGACAAGCGCGAGGCGATCCTCGACAGCGCGGCGCGCCTGTTCAACCAGCACGGCATCAAGGGCGGCCCGCTGTCGGAGCTGGCGCAGCGCGTCGGCCTGGTGACCAACAGCCTCACCTACTACTACCGCAAGAAGGAAGACCTCGCGTGCGCGTGCCTGCAGCGCGCGATGGCGGCGCTGCTCACGATGGTGGACGCTGCGGCGCGCGAGCGCACGCTGGCGCAGCGCATCCGCACGCTGCTGGCCGGCTACCTCGGGCTGCTGGCCGACATCGCCGAGGGGCGTCACGCCGAGCTGATCGTGTTCTCCGACCTGCTGTCGCTGGCGCCGCCGCAGCGCGAGGCCATGATGGCCGCCTACACGCAGATGTTCCGCCGTGTGCGCGGCCTGCTCGATGCGCCCGACGCGGCAAGGCTCGAGCCGGCGCAACGCAACGCACGCGCGCACCTGCTGCTGTCGACCGTGTCGTGGGCGCGCGCCTGGATCGCGCGCCACGAGCCGGACGACTACGCGCGCGTGGCCGCGCAGATCGCCGACATCCTTTGGTTCGGTCTCGCCGGCGCAGGGCAACGCATCGAAGCCGCGGCGGTTGCGCCCAACCCCGCGCCGTCGGCCGACGGCGCAGCCGCCACGCGTGCGGCCTATCTGCGCGCCGCCACGCGGCTGGTCAACGAGCACGGCTACCGCGGTGCGTCGGTCGACCGCATCGCGGCCGAGCTGCGCCTGACCAAGGGCTCCTTCTATCACCACCACGAGACCAAGGAGGAGCTGATCGCCGCCTGCTTCGAGCGCACCTTCGCCGTGGTGCGTGCCGCGCAAGGTGCGGCGCTCGCCGCCCCGGGCAGCGGGCTCGAGCGCCTGGCCCTCGCCTGCCGCGCCCTGCTCGACTATCAGATGTCGCCGCACGGGCCGCTGCTGCGCGCGACCGCATGGACCGGGCTGCCGGCGGCGCTGCGCGACGATACGCGGCGCACGATGGGGCGCCTCGGCGAACGCTTCGCCGCACTGGTGGTCGACGGCATGAGCGACGGCAGCGTGCGCATCGTCGACCCTTCGATCGCGGCGCAGGTGATCAACGGTGTGGTCAACGCGGCGGCCGAGCTCGAGCGCTGGGTGCCGGGGCTGCGCGCCGACAACGCCTTCGAGCTGTACGCGATGCCGTTGTTCGGCGGCCTGCAAGGCGCCACCTCGCCGGCGCGGCCGCTGCCGCGCGCGGTGGCCGTCAGCGAGCGTTGAGCGCGAGCGAGAATGCGCGCATGGCCCTCGACGTTCAGCCCGCATCCGACCCGCTGCCCGATTTCAACGCGCTGCCCGATCTGATCCGCGCGCATGCGCGTGCACAACCGCAGGCGACGGCGTTGATCGACGCTGGCGGGTCGATGAACTACGCCGCGTTCGATGCCGCGCTGGATCGCGTGGCCGCGACACTGCAGCGCGATGGCGCCAAGCCCGGCGACACGATCGCGATCTGCGCCTACGCCAACAGTGCCTACGTGGTGCTGTTCATGGGGGCGCTGCGCGCCGGCCTGGCGGTGGCACCGCTGGCGCCGAGCAGCACGCCGGCGCAGATCGCCGGCATGACGGCCGACGCCGGTGCGCGCCACCTGTTTCTCGACGCACCCAATGCGCAGGCGGTGCCGGCCGCGCTGACCGGCGACGTGCGGCGCATCCGGCTCGACGAGTCCACCGATGGCGACGTGCGGCTGGCCGACTGGCTGATGCCGCCGGGCAGCCTGCCGCGGCCGGTGACGATAGCGCCCAATTCAGCGTTCAACATCATCTACTCGTCGGGCACCACCGGCACGCCCAAGGGCATCGTGCAGTCGCACGGGATGCGCTGGTCGCAGATCCGGCGCGCCGAGGCCGGCGGCTACGGCAGCAGCACGGTCACGCTGATCGCCACGCCGCTGTACTCCAACACCACGCTGGTGGTGGTGATCCCCACGCTGGCGCGCGGCGGCACGCTGGTGCTGATGTCGAAGTTCGACTGCGCGCAGTACCTGGCGCTGGCCGAGAAGCACCGCGCGACGCACACGATGCTGGTGCCGGTGCAGTACCAGCGGCTGATGGCGTGGCCCGACTTCGACCGCCACGACCTGTCGAGCTTCCAGTTCAAGGCCTGCACCAGCGCGCCGTTTCGCGCCGAGCTGAAGGCCGAGGTGCTGCGCCGCTGGCCCGGCGCGCTCACCGAGTACTACGGCATGACCGAAGGCGGCGGCAGCACCATCCTGTACTGCCACCTGTTCCCGCACAAGCTGCACACCGTGGGCCAGCCGGCCGAGGGCCACGACATCCGGCTGATCGACGAAGACGGCCGCGAACTGCCGCGCAACGACCCCGGGGTGATCGGCGAGGTGGTCGGCCGCTCGGCCGCGATGATGCTCGGCTATCACAACCAGCCGGCCAAGAGCCGCGAGGCCGAGTGGCACGACGCCGACGGCCGCCGCTTCATCCGCACCGGCGACGTCGGCCGCTTCGACGAAGACGGCTTCCTGGTGCTGATGGACCGCCGCAAGGACATGGTGATCTCCGGCGGCTTCAACATCTACCCGAGCGACCTCGAGGCCGAGCTGCGCCTGCACCCGGCGGTGGCCGACGTGGCGGTGGTCGGCGTGGCGAGCGAGCAGTGGGGCGAGACCCCGGTGGCCTTCGTCGTGCGGCGCGCCGGACACGGCGACAGCGCCGACGACATCCGCCGCTGGATGAACGAGCGCGTCGGCAAGACGCAACGCCTGGCCGACCTGCGCTTCATCGACGAGCTGCCGCGCAGCGCGATCGGCAAGGTGCTCAAGCGCGAGCTGCGCGAGGGCTATCGGGCTTGAGGCGACGCCGGCGGCCGACCGGCCGCGTCACGACGAAAGGGTGCCAGGTGGCTTCGGCCGAGCCCTTGCGCTCTGACATGGGGCTGTGGCGCGAGTTGTCTAGTCTAGAGAAACCAGGGATCCAGCGTATCGAGCAGCCTGGACACGAGGAAGTTGGTTGCGTTGGTCATGACGACTGAGGCCATCCCGGCGGAGTCATAGAGGCGCATCATGGAGCGGAAGCCACCGCCACCACCTTCCTTGTAGAAGAAGCGCACCCCCTTGTGCGCTCCGATGTGCCATCCGAGTGTCATCGCGATCGGGCTTCCATTCGCGATGTGCTGGGGCGCGTAGAACAGTTGGCGGGTCGTATCGAGAAAGAGCGCCGAGCGCGGGCGCAGTTGGTCCTGGAGGAACTTTCCGAATCCGCGGGCGGCGCCGACGAGCCCGCCAAAGGCCGCGCCGTTCACGTAGTGATCGTTGAGATGCTGCCATCGGCCTTCCCGGCTGCCAATCAAGTCGTCGGCCATCAGGGCATGCTTGAAGAGGTTCATCAACGAGCAGCGCTCCAGGTATCCCTTCGCGTGATGCTGACGGTCCGCCACCGCGTACCCCAGCTCGCGCGGCGACACCCCCAGGGGCTTCAACACATGCTCTGCAACGTACGCACGGAACGGCTCGCCGGCTGCTTCCTCGACGATGCGCCCGAGAAGCCAGTACCCGATGTTGGAGTATCGAAACCTCGACCCCGGTCGGGCCGATAGCCGCGGATACTTCTTGAGGACGGCGCTCAGGGCGGCTCGCTCGTCGAAGCCGTCGTGAACCGCCGCTGCGTGGACCCATCGCAGGGGGATCGGATTGGGAATCCCCGAAGTGTGCGACAGCAGTTGCCTGACGGTCACGTCGGCGCCGTAGGGTTGAGTCTCAAGGTAGGTGTCGATCGCGGCATCGAGATTCACCTTCCGCGCCTCGACGAGCTGCAGGATGGCCGCCGCCGTGATGGTCTTGCTCATGGAATAGGCCATCATCGTCGTCGCCGAGTCCAGCCGCCGGCCGCCGGCAATGTCTGCCCAACCGTCGGCGTAGTCGAACACGACGTGTTCCGAGGTGACGGCGAGGTACTGAATGCCTGGGGCTTCGCCGTTGCGTATCAGCTTGTCCAGGTGCGAGCGTGCAGCTTCGCTGAATGACATGGCGCACTCACCCGACGGCGACGGCACACGGCAGACTCTACCGCGCGCAGGTTCGTCGGCCCCGGCCGCGCTTGCGCTGCGCTCGAACAGCAACGGTAGTACGGCGCGGGCCACGCACGCGCCACCGAACGCGACAGCGGGCCAGCGCGCGTGGATCTGCGTCAGCGCGTCGTGCGCCTTAACCCCGTTTGCCGGCCAGCCCCGTTCAAGCCGGGTGGGCAATGTCGCCCCGCAGCCCGGAGCATCCATGGCATTCCCGACCCGTTCCCGTCGCGCCGGCTCTTCGACGTTGGCGCTGTCCTTCGCGCTGGGCTGCACCGCCGCTTCAGCGCAGCCCGCCGCCCCGGCGGGACCGCCGGAGCGACGCAGCACGCTCGACGACCAGCAGTCGGTCGCGGTGACCATCTACAACCAGGACCTGGCGCTGGTGAAGGAGTCGCGCAAGGTGGCGCTCGACGACGGCGCCAACCGCCTCGCGCTGCGCGACGTCAGCGCGAAGCTGCGCCCCGAGACCGCGCAGTTGCGCAGCCTGTCGCATCCGGGCTCGTGCGACGTGCTGGAGCAGAACTTCGACTTCGACCTGCTGACCCCGGACAAGCTGCTCGAGAAGGTGGTCGGGCGCAACGTGCGCGTGGTCAAGCTGCATCCGACCAGCGGCGCCGAGAGCGTCGAGACGGCGCTGGTGCTGGCCGCCAGCTCGGGGGTGGTGCTGAAGATCGGCGACCGCATCGAGACCGGCGTGCCCGGCCGCATCGTGTTCGACAGCGTGCCGCCCAACCTGCGCGACCGCCCGACGCTGGTCACCGAGCTGAAGTGCCGTCGCGCCGGCACCCAGACGATGGACCTGTCGTACCTGACCGCGGGCCTGTCCTGGAGCGCCGACTACGTGGCCGAGCTCAGCGCCGACGACGCTGCGCTCGACCTCAACGGCTGGGTGACGCTGACCAACCGCAGCGGCACCACCTACCCGCAGGCCAGGCTGCAGCTGGTGGCCGGCGACCTCAACCGCGTGCGCGCGCAGATGGGAGCCGTGCGGATGGAGGCCAAGGCCGCCGATTCGGCGCTGGCAGCGCGGCCGATGGCCGAGGAATCGCTGTTCGAGTACCACCTGTACACCCTCGGCCGCCCGACCACGCTGGCCGACAACCAGACCAAGCAGGTCGCCCTGCTCGGCGCCACCGCGGTGCCGGTGACCAAGGAGCTGCTGGTCAACGGCAGCGACTACTACTATCGCAACAGCATCGGCGACGTCGGACGGAAGCTGAAGGCCGAGGTCTACGTGGAGTTCGCCAACCGCGAGAACACGCGCCTCGGCCTGCCGTTGCCCGCCGGCGTGGTGCGCGTGTACAAGCGCGACAGCGCGGGCAGCGCGCAGTTCATCGGCGAGGACCGCATCGACCACACGCCCAAGAACGAGAAGGTGCGCCTGCACCTGGGCAACGCGTTCGACGTCACCGCCGACAAGAAGCAGACCGACTTCAAGCGCCGCGAGCCGACCAACAAGGCGAGCTACGTGTTCGAGAGCGCCTACGAGGTCACCGTGCGCAACGCCAAGAGCGAGGCCGTGACGGTGACGGTGCGCGAGCCGGTGCCCGGCGACTGGACGATGCTCGAGCAGAGCCAGCCGCACGAGAAGGTCGCCTCCGGCACGGCGCAGTGGCGGCTGAGCGTGCCGCCGATGGGCAGCACGACGCTGAAGTACCGCGTGCTGGTGCGCTACTGAGCGGTCGCCAGCCGCGTCAGCCCCCAGACCGCGACGCCGAACTGGACGACGTTGAGGACCATGCCGGCGATGTGCAGCCGGCGGAACCTCGGCACGGCGCTGGCATCGCCGCGGCCGATGGCCTCTCGCAATCCGTCCATGCGCGCGAGCATCCAGCGACGCACCACGAACACGAAGGCCACGAGCGCGGCCATCGCGAGGGCAACCGTGCTCCTGCCCATGGCGGCGCAACCCACGGCCGCGAAGGCTGCGATCACGATCACGCTGTTGTAGTAGTAGTTGAACAGGCCACGGATGAAGCGGCTGTCGAGGGGCGTGTCGTGCTTCAGGATCAGCAGCGGCGGCGAGCCCAGCATGAACACGCCCATCGGGAACAGCAACATCACGATCGACAGGAACGGAAAGGCCTTCGACAGCATGGTGGGTGCGCGGGTCAGTAGACCACCACCGAGCGGATCGACTCGCCGCGCTTCATCAGTGCGAAGCCGTCGTTGATGTCGTCGAGCTTCAGCCGGTGCGTGATGAGCTCGTCGATGCGAATGCGGCCGTCCATGTACCAGTCGACGATCCTCGGCACGTCGGTGCGGCCGCGCGCGCCACCGAACGCCGAGCCTTCCCACTTACGCCCGGTGACCAGCTGGAACGGCCGCGTCGAGATCTCCGCGCCCGCCTCGGCGACGCCGATGATGACGCTGCGACCCCAGCCCTTGTGTGTGCACTCGAGCGCCTGGCGCATCAGCTGCGTGTTGCCCACGCACTCGAAGCTGTAGTCGGCGCCACCGTCGGTGAGCTGCACGACGGCGTCGACGACGCCGGGCACGTCCTTCGGATTGATGAAGTGCGTCATGCCGAAGCTGCGCGCCATGGCCTCGCGCGCCGGATTGACGTCGATGCCGATGATGCGATTGGCGCCGACCATCCTCGCGCCCTGGATCACGTTGAGCCCGATGCCCCCGAGGCCGAACACCGCCACGTTGGCGCCCGCCTCCACCCTGGCGGTGAACAGCACCGCGCCGACGCCGGTGGTGACGCCGCAGCCGACGTAGCAGATGGTCTCGAACGGTGCGTCGGGCCGCACCTTGGCCACTGCGATCTCGGGCACGACGATGTAGTTGCTGAAGGTGCTGGTGCCCATGTAGTGCAGCAGCGGCTTGCCGCCGAGGCTGAAGCGCGTGGTGGCGTCGGGCATCAGCCCTTTGCCCTGCGTGCCGCGGATCAGCTGGCACAGGTTGGTCTTGCGCGACAGGCAGAACTTGCACTGCCGGCACTCCGGCGTGTACAGCGGAATCACGTGATCGTCGCGCCTGACGCTGGTGACGCCGGCGCCCGCCTCGACCACGACGCCGGCGCCCTCGTGCCCGAGGATGGCCGGGAACAGCCCTTCCGGGTCGGCCCCCGACAACGTGTAGTAGTCGGTGTGGCAGATGCCGGTGGCCTTCACCTCGATCAGCACCTCGCCGGCACGCGGGCCGTCGAGGTCGACCGTCTCGATCGTCAACGGCGCGCCCGCCTTCCACGCCACCGCCGCACGTGTCTTCATCGCTCCTCCCCGGGTTGTGCCGCAAGTCTATGCGCGGGGCTCGAAGCGAGCGTCGCGCTGGAGCAGTCGAGCGCCTGTGCGAGCAGGCGATGGAACTGGTGCACGCCGCGCTCGTGCAGCGGCGAGTAGCGACCCTGCGCATGGAACCGCGAGCGGATGCCGCGCTGCACGCTCAGCACCGCCGCCTCGTCTTCCATCTCCACCGGGTCGAGCGCGGCGCCGGCGCCGCGGCCGAGCAGCGACGGGTCGGCCACGTGGCTGGCAAAGACGACCCGCGTCCTGGCCGGCGCCAGCGGCAGCACCAGGTTCAGCGACAGCCCCCAGGGGTAGAAGTTGAGCATCAGGTTGGGGAACACCCACCCGTAGTAGGCGGCGATGCGCTGGCCGTGCTCCGGCGACCCCGGCGGTGGCTCGAACGCCGGCTCGTCGGCGCGCGCCCGCGCCAGCTGCAGGTTGCACCAGCGGCCTTGCTCGTAGCGGTAGCCGTCGAGGTCCAGCGTGCGCGCCAACCCGGGGTGCAGGAACGGGATGTGCAACCCTTCGAGGTAGTTCTCGACGTACAGCGCCCAGTGCGCGTCGAACACGAACGAGCGCGCGCGCGCTGGATCGGGCGTCCAGCCCGCGACGTCGAGCCACGGCAGGCGTGCGTCGATCTCGGCCATCACCTCGGCCAAAGGCGCCACCGGGTCGATGGCGGCGAAGCCGTGGCCGCGCCATTCCTCGAACGGCACGGGGCGCAGGTGGTCGGCCTCGCAGGGGAAGTCGGCCGCGCCGTCGAAGCCCGGCATGAACCAGGCGCGGCCGGCGAGGTCGAAGCGACGGCCGTGGTAGCCGCAGCGCAGGCCCTGCGGTTCGGCCTGCCCGGCGGCCTCGACGATCACCTTGCCGCGGTGCGTGCACACGTTCGACAGGCAGCGCAGCGTGCCGCCGCCATCGCGCGCCAGCAGCAATGGCTCGTCGAGGCTGCCCGGCAGCAGCTCACGCGGCGACAGCGACAGCGGCTGCGCCACGTCGCGCAGGTCGCCGAGCCACTGCCAGCTGCGCGCGAACACGCGCTCGAGCGTGAGCCGCCAGACGTCGGCGTCGAGGTAGAAGCGCTTGTCGATCGTCGCGGCACGCGCCACGTCGGGGTCGATCGCGAAGCGCTTCGTCACGGGCTCGTGCGGCGTCATGGCACGATCATGCGGCCGGTGGCAACGGCGCGCGAAGCCGCTGCACGTGCACCAGCACCATCGCCGCCTGCCCGAGGCCGAGCAGCAGGAAGCCCGCTTCGGGGCCGAAGTGCTGGCTGACCCCGCCGCCGGCCACCGCACCGACGATGCCGCCGGTGGTCGGCGCCAGCGACGACAGCCCGCCGATGCGCCCGCGGCCGAGCCGCCGCATCAGCTCGCCATAGCGCGTGGTGCTGGTGACGCCCTGCAGGCCGACGCCGATGCCCATCAGCGCCGCGCCGAACCACAGCGCCGGCGCGCCGATGCCGCTGCCGTACAGCAGCGATTGCGCAAGCAGCATCACGAAGGCGATCCCGTAGCGCAGGTCGTCGCGCCAGCGCGTCACCAGCATGCCGCCGGTGAACAGCACCGCCACGTAGAGCGCGCCCTGCATCGTGATCAGGCCGGCGGCGGCCTGCAGCGCCATGCCGTGGTGGTGCATCGCCATCGGGATCGCGAACACCACGAAGTACGCCACCGACATCTGCGCCAGGCCGTCGATCATCATCGTGCGGCGCACCTCGGCGTCGCCGCGCAACAGCGCGACCTGGCCGGCGATGCGCACGTGCAGCGGCGCGTCGCCGGGCTGACCGGCGATGCCCGAACGCCGCACCAGCACGCGCCGGCCGACGATGAACGCCAGCAGCAGCGTCGCCGTCACCATCAGGAACAGCGCGGTGAAGCCGAGCGACGACACCACCGCTGCCGACACCGCGGGGCCGATGAACGACAGGCCGAGCATGAAGGCGCCCCGGTTCCAGCCCGCCTTGGCCGGGCCGAGGCTCGGCAGCATGGCGAGGAACTCGGTCTGGATCGGCACCGTGCGAAACGGCAGCGCGAAGCCCAGCAGCGCCGCGCCGACGATCACCTGCCACGGCACGTGCAACCACGGCAGCAGCAGGTACAGCAGCGCCGCCACCAGCGCCCCGCGCAGGAACATGGTGCGGCTGCCGTGGCGGTCGATCCAGGCGCCCATCGGCAGCGCCATCAGCAGCACGCCCATGTAGCCGAGGCCGCCGACGATGCCCACCTGCCACGCCTGCGCGCCGCGCGACACCGCGTACAGCGGCATCGCCACGCGCGACAGGCCGTTGATGGTGCCCACCATCATGCCGAGGCTCAGCAGCGCCGGCAGGTGCGGCACGCGGCGCACGGCGGCCGCACGGGTGGCGTCGCCACGGGCCGCAGGCACCTGCGCGACATCGCTCGCGCGCGATGCCCCATCGGGCCCGGACGGGGCTTCACCTGGATTTACTTCGCTCACGGGCGACCGCATCATAGCGACGCACCGACGCTGTCCGTCACCGCAACGCAGGCGGTGCGCCTCATCCGACATGAGCAACTACGAACAATTCATCGGCACGCGTCCGGTGGCGCCGCAACACGCGTTCGACGAGGCTGCCTTGACGCGCTGGCTGCGCGAGCACGTCGAGGGCTTCAGCGGCGAGCTCGCGGTCGAGCAATTCAAGGGTGGGCAATCAAACCCGACGTTCAGGCTGACCGCCGGCGGCCGCCGCTACGTGATGCGGCGCAAGCCGCCGGGCGTGCTGCTGCCGTCGGCGCACGCGGTGGACCGCGAGTTCCGCGTCATCAGCGCGCTGGCCGGCAGCGACGTGCCGGTGGCGAAGACCTATGCGCTGTGCGAGGACACGAGCGTGATCGGCACCGCGTTCTACGTGATGGACTGCGTCGAGGGCCGCGTCATCTGGGACCCCCAGCTGCCCGGCATGACGCCGCCGCAGCGGCGCGCGCACTACGACGAGCTGGGCCGCGTGATCGCGGCGCTGCATCGGGTCGACCATGCCGCGGTGGGGCTGGCCGACTACGGCAAGCCCGGCAACTACCTCGAGCGCCAGGTGGCACGCTGGACCAAGCAGTACCGCGCCGCCGAGACCGAGACCTTCGAGGCGGTCGAACGGCTGATCGAGTGGCTGCCGGCCCGCATCCCGCCGGGCGACGAGACGGCCATCGTGCACGGCGACTACCGCTTCGACAACGTGATCTTCCACCCCAGCGAGCCACGCATCCTCGCGGTGCTCGACTGGGAGTTGTCGACGCTGGGCCACCCGCTGGTCGATTTCGCGTACCACTGCATGACCTGGCGCATGCCGGCGGCCGAGGGCTCGCGGGGCCTCGCCGGCGTCGACCTGCGCGCGCTCGGCATCCCGGGCGAGGCCGAGTACCGCGACGCCTACCTGCGTGCCACCGGGCGCACGCAGCCGGTGAGCGAGGCGGACTGGACCTACTACCTGGTATTCAACATGTTTCGGCTGGTGGGCATCCTGCAGGGCATCACGGCGCGCGCGCTGCAGGGCAACGCCTCCAACGCGCAGGCGCTGCAGGCCGGCCGCCGGGCCCGGCCGCTGGCCGAGCAGGCATGGGCGCTGGCCCGGCAGTCCGAACGCTGAGGAAGGAACCGTCATGGAGATGAAGGGCAAGGTCATCGTGGTCACCGGCGGCGCATCGGGCATCGGCGCGGCGCTGGTGCGGCGCTTCGCGCGCGAAGGCGCCGCGGGCATCCTGGTGGCGGACATGAATTTCGAGGCGGCCCAGGCGGTGGCCGGCGAGGTGAGCCCGCAGGTCAAGGCGCTGGCACTTCGCATCGACGTCTCCAGCGAGGCCGACGTGCAGGCGATGATCGAGGAGGCCAGCCAGCACTTCGGGCGCGTCGACGTGCTGTGCTCGAACGCGGGCATCGCGATCGGCGGCGGCGTCGACGCGCCCAACGCCGACTGGCAGCGCATCTGGGAGGTGAACCTGATGGCGCATGTCTACGGCGCGCGCGCGGTGCTGCCGCAGATGCTCGCACGTGGCGAAGGCTACCTGCTGCAGACCGCGTCGGCCGCCGGCCTGCTGTCGCACCCGGAGTCGGCCACCTACGCAGTGACCAAGCACGCCGCGGTGTCGCTGGCCGAATGGCTGAGCATCAACTACGGCGACAAGGGCATCCGCGTCAGCTGTCTGTGCCCGCAGGGCGTGCGCACACCGATGCTGATGGGCCAGGACAGCGAGCGCCAGAGCTTCCTGCTCGAAGGCTCGGTCAGCCCCGAGCAGGTGGCCGACGACGTGATCGCGGCGATGCGTGCCGAGCGCTTCCTCGTGTTGCCGCACCCCGAGGTGCACGAGTACCTGCAGCGCAAGGCGAGCGACGTCGACCGCTGGCTCGGCGGCATGCGCAAGCTGCGTGCGAAGGCCGAGGCGATCCGCACCGGCAAGTCACGTTGACGCGGGCTCAAGTCGGCGCGTTGATCACGGGCGCAGCTGCCTGAGGTGGGGCGTGCCCGCCACATCGGCGAACCAGGCCGGACCCCCGCCCGTCGCACCGCTACCATGCGGGCGGGACAGGTGACGGGTGGAGCCGGTGCTCGACGTGTTGGTGATCGGTGGCGGCAACGCGGCGCTGTGCGCGGCGCTGACGGCGCGCGAGGCGGGCGCGTCGGTGCTGCTGCTCGAGGCGTCGCCGCGCGCGTGGCGCGGCGGCAACTCGCAGCACGTGCGCAACCTGCGCTGCATGCACGACGCGCCGCAGGACGTGCTGGTCGACGCCTATCCCGAAGAGGAGTTCTGGCAGGACCTGCTCAAGGTCACCGGCGGCGCCACCGACGAGGCGCTGGCGCGGCTGGTGATCCGCGCCTCGTCGAGCTGTCGGCCGTGGATGGCGATGCACGGCGTGCGCTTCCAGCGGTCGCTGTCGGGCGCGCTGCACACCGCGCGCACCAACGCGTTCTTCCTCGGCGGCGGCAAGGCGATGGTCAATGCGTACTATCGCAGCGCGAGCAAGCTCGGCGTGCAGGTTCGCTACGACGCGCCGGTACACCGCCTCGAGCTGCGCGACGGCCGTTTCGAGGCCGCGTTCGTCGGCAGCGAACGGATCGCAGCGCGTGCCTGCGTGCTGGCCGCCGGCGGGTTCGAGTCGAACCTCGACTGGCTGCGCACGGCCTGGGGCACCAATGAGCGCGGTGAGCGCCCGGCCGATAATTTCCTGATCCGCGGCTCGCGCTAC
This sequence comes from Burkholderiaceae bacterium, assembly GCA_035499355.1. Taxonomy (GTDB): domain Bacteria; phylum Pseudomonadota; class Gammaproteobacteria; order Burkholderiales; family Burkholderiaceae_C; genus JAEUPI01. Next base: position 22,472 of record DATJYZ010000137.1, read on the forward strand.
AACACGGGCACGCTGCTCAAGGCCATGCTCGACGCCGGCGCCGACGCGGTGGGCGACCCGACGCAGGCGCACATGGTGGCGATCGACGCGCGCGCACCGCTGTACGACGGCGGCATCTGCACGCGCATCGACTGCGTGTCGCTCGGCATCGTGGTCAACCGCGACGCGAGGCGCTTCTACGACGAGGGCGAGGACTTCTGGCCCAAGCGCTACGCGATCTGGGGCCGCCTGGTGGCGCAGCAACCGGGCCAGATCGCCTGGTCGATCATCGACGCCAAGGCGGTGGGCCGCTTCATGCCGCCGGTGTCCCGCGGCACGCGCGCCGAGACGCTGCGCGACCTGGCGATGCGCCTCGGCCTCGACGAAGAACGCTTCATGTGCACGCTGCACGACTACAACGCGTCGGTGCGCACCGGCGGCTTCGACCACACCACGCTCGACGACTGCCACACCGAGGGCGTCGACCCGCCGAAGTCGCATTGGGCGCAGCGCATCGACACGCCGCCGTTCTTCGGCTATGCGCTGCGGCCGGGCGTGACCTTCACCTATCTCGGCTTGCGGACCGACCAGACCGCTGCCGTGCGCTTCGGTGGACAGGCCAGCCCGAACCTGTTCGTGGCTGGCGAAATGATGGCCGGCAACGTGCTCGGCAAGGGCTACACCGCCGGCGTCGGCATGAGCATCGGCACCGCGTTCGGCCGCATCGCCGGTGCCAGCGCCGCCGCGGTGCTGTCGCAAGGGGGCGCGCGTGCGCGAGCTTGAGCGGCTGGCGCGCGAGGCCGCGGCGCTGACCCGCGGCATGCCGACCATCGAGGTCGGCGATGCCGCCCGCATGCTGCGCATCTGCAACGCCTGCCGCTACTGCGAGGGCTATTGCGCGGTGTTCCCGGCGATGACGCGACGGCTCGAGTTTCCCAGTGCCGACGTGCACTACCTGGCCAACCTGTGCCACGGCTGCGGCGCCTGCCTGCACGCCTGCCAGTACGCGCCGCCGCACGAGTTCGAGGTCAATATCCCGCGCGCGCTGGCGCGCGTGCGCGTGCAGACCTGGGTCTCGCACGCCTGGCCGCCGTCGTTCGGCGCGCTGTACCGCCGCAACGGCGTGGTCGTCGCGCTGGCGCTGGCAGCGGCGCTGACACTGTTCCTCGCGCTGGCCGCCGCCAGCCAGGGCACGCTGTGGCAATCGGTGCCGGGAGGCAACTTCTACGGCGTGTTCCCGCACCGCCTGATGGTCGGCCTGTTCCTGCCGGTGTTCGTGTTCGTCGCCTGTGCGCTCGCGGCGGGCGCGTGGCGCTTCCACAAAGGGCTCGATGCCGGTCGGCCCGCCGCTTCGGCGGCCGCCGAAGCGGCGCACGACGTGCTGACGCTCAGATACCTCGATGGCGGCCACGGCGACGGCTGCAACGAGGCCGACGACGCCTTCACCCTGTCGCGGCGGCGCGCGCACCACCTGGTCTTCTACGGCTTCATGCTGTGCTTCGCGGCCACCTGTGTGGCCACGCTGTACCACTACGCGTGGCAGCAGCCGGCGCCCTACGCATGGCGCAGCCTGCCCAAGCTGCTCGGCGGCAGCGGCGGTCTCGCGCTGGCCGTCGGCAGCGCCTGGCTGTGGTGGCTGCATCGAAGGCGCGATCCGCTGCAAGGCAGCCCGGCGCATGCCGGCATGGACCGCGGCTTCATCGCGCTGCTCTTCCTCGTGGCCACGAGCGGCCTGGTGCTGGCGTTGGCCCGCACGACGCCGGCGTTGCCGCTGCTGCTGTCGCTGCACCTGGGCGCGGTGCTGGCGCTGTTCGTCACCCTGCCATACGGCAAGTTCGCCCACGGCGCCTACCGGGCCGCCGCGCTGCTGAAGTGGGCGATCGAGAAGCGCCAGCCGGTGCGGGTCGAGATCGGCGAGGGTTGACCCGGCGGCGGCACGTCTTCAAGGGCGGGCGTGCCGCGCACTCAGGTGCCGGCCAGGTAAGAGCGCGTCAGCACCTCGAACAGGTGGCCATCGGGGTCTTCGAAGTACACGCCGCGGCCGCCCCCGAAGTGGTTGATCTGCCCGGGCTGCGTCCGCGCCGGGTCGGCCCAGATCTGCGGCACGCGCTCGCGCAGGCGAGCGAGCACGAGGTCGAAGTCAGCCTCCGACACCTTGAAGGCCAGGTGCTGCAGGGCGATCGGGTCGGTCGTCTCGTAGTAGTCGATCGAGGCGTCGTTCGACAGCTCGACGACCAGAAAGTGCATGAAGCGCCTGGCCGGTGGCAGGCCGAGGATCTGCGTCAGAAACCTGCTCGACTTCGCCTGGTCGCGGCACCAGACGATGGTGTGGTTCAGCTGCACGTTCATCGCAACGGCTCCTCGGCGCCGGCGATTGTGCGCCGGCCGGCCGTTCGTGCAGCTGCTCACTGGAGCGTCGCGCCGAGGCCCGTCGCGGAGGTAACGGTGGCCCCGGCACGGTGCAATGTCACGGCCCGCGCCGCCACCGCGCCCTGGGCAGGCCACACACTGGCGACTGCTGCAGCCGCCCGCCGTGCCGCTACCCGACCGCCACCGCCACCAAGCCCGACGGGCCGATGCCCGTGGGGCGCAGCGCCGGCTTGGCCGGAGCCTTGACCGCAATACGGTCGCCGTCGACGTGCGAGAACGCCGTGACGTGCCGTGCGGCCCACTCGGCGCGCGTGATGGTGTACTCGCGCAACACCGCCTGGTAGCCCATCTCCGTATCGCGTTCGATCGTGCGCAGCGGCGTCATGCCGACCATTTCCATCAGGCGGCAGGAGCCTCGGTTCTCGGGGGCCGAGGCGCCGAGCAGCAACTGCACCTGATTGGACAGCGTGAATGCCGCCGACACGCACAAACGCCCCAATTCGAGGCTGTAGCGACCGTGCCAGTACTTGTCGTGCACCCAGACGCCCATTTCGACCGCACCGCTCAGGTTGGCGTGCGGAAGGAAACGGAACAGCGCAATGAACTCTCCAGTCGTGCGCTGAACGGCCGATAACGCAGTGAGCCGCCCCCGTCTGGAGGCATCCAAGATCATGCGTATCCGCCTCAGCATCTGCTCCTCGCTGTCCGGGCGCGGCCACAGCAGGTGCCGGTTGAACTGCGTGTTGCGCGTGGCCACGAACAGCGGCCAGGCGTCGCACAAGGCGACCGGGCGTAACGCGACCCGCTCGCTGAAGCTGCACTCAAGGGAATGAGTGAGCTCGAGGTAATCGAACTCCATCCTACGACCCCAACGACCCTCTTCTGACACCCACCCTCTAACGCAACGATAGCAGAGCATGCCCGGGACTGGGCAAGAGAATCATGCGCCGTGATGTAGCCGAGTCACTGTTCGGGCCCCTCGAGGGACTCGATCTCGACCACCTGCTGATGCAGGCGGGCGAGGCGATCGTCTATGTCGACGCCAACTGGATCGTCCGCTACTGCAACTCGATCTACCTGGCCAACCTGGGGCTCGGGCGCGCCGACGTGGTGGGCAACACGCCGTTCGAGTACTTCCCGAACTTCAAGCGCTCCATCTTCTACGAGTCGATCGAGCGCTGCCGTCGCGAGCGCAAGCCCACCGCGCGCATCGGCTACTCGACAGTGTTGGATCGATGGCTCATGGTCCGTGTTTTCCCCACTGGCGAAGGCATGCTGATGCTGGCAAACGACGCGTCCGAGAGCGTCGTGCGCCAGTACCAGTTGGCGCAGCAGGTGCTGAAGGATCCGCTGACCGGCCTGCCCAACAAGCTCGGCCTGGTCAACGAACTCGAGGGCCTGTTCGAGCGCAACGACGCGTTCTCGCTGCTGGTGATCGGGCTCGACCGCTTCCGCAGCGTCAACGACGCGCTCGGCTACGCCGGCGGCGACATGGCGCTGCTCGAAGTGGCCTCGCGCCTGCAGACGGCGACCCTGCCGGGCGAGCAGCTCTACCGCCTCAACGGCGACGAGTTCTGCATCGTGCAGCGCCAGGAAGGCGCGCTGATCGAGCTGCGCGCGAGCGCGCTGATCGACGTGACGCGCCAGCCGCTGCTGCTGCACGGCCACCGCTTCGTGCTCGGCGCCACCGCCGGCACGGTGGTGCGCGACTTCGAGTGCCGCGATCCGGAGCAGATGCTCAAGCGTGCGGCGCTGGCGTTGCGCCACGCCAAGAAGACGCATCGCGGCGGCCTGGTCACCTACGAGCCGGGCCTCGAGCGCTCCTCGCAGCTGCGCGTGCAGCTCGAGGCCGAACTGCGCGCGGCGATCGAATCGCAGCAGCTGATGCTGATGCTGCAGCCCAAGGGTTCGCTCGCCGACGGCTCGCTGGTCGGTGCCGAAGCGCTGATCCGCTGGGCACATCCCAAGCGCGGCATGGTCTCGCCGGCGGAGTTCCTGCCGCTGGCGCACGACGCCGGCCTGATGGCGAGCATCGACCAGGTGGTGCTGAAGCAGGCGTTGCACCACATCAGCACGCTGTATGCGCGCGGCATCCAGGTGCCGGTGAGCATCAACCTGTCGGTGCAATCGCTGGGCGATGTCTGCATGGTCGATCGCGTGCGCGAGGCGCTGCGCGCGGCCAGCGTGCCGCCCAACCTGCTGGAGGTGGAGATTCCCGAGGGCGCGTTGATGGAGAACGTCGAAACCAGCATCAAGGTGCTGGCCGACCTCAACCAGATGGGCGTGCGCATCAGCATCGACGACTTCGGCACCGGCTACTCGTCGTTCGCGTACCTGGCGCGCTTTCCGGTGCACACGTTGAAAGTCGACCGCTCGTTCGTCAACGACCTGGTCAACAACGACACCAACCACAAGATCGTCAAGAGCCTGGTGCGGCTGGCGCACTCGCTGCAGCTCAGCGTGATCGCCGAAGGCGTCGAGGATGCCGCGACCACCGAACTGCTCAAGCGCATGCGCTGCGACATGGTGCAGGGCTACGCGTTCGGCAGGCCGATGCCGTTCGACAAGTTCATCGAGTTCGCCCACTCCCACAATGCGGTGAAGGACTCCATGCGTTGGTACACGGTTTGAGCGCCTAGCACACCAAGCCCAGCCCGCACGGCGGGACAACCCCGCAGCCGCATCCGAGCAACAACCGCAGCGAACGCGCCGCCAGCGGCGGCACAATGCTGCTGGCAAGCAGTAGTCGCATGGGGCGCACGACAACACACGGCGTGGCATCACCGGGCAACGGGGCGGCGCAGGCGCCGGCCGCTGCTGCCACCGCGATGAGCTGGCTCGACATCACGCGCGCGCTGGTCATTCTGGCCGGCGCCTTCATGGTGGTGCTCGACTTCTTCATCGTGCTGGTGGCGCTGCCGTCGATCGCGCATGACCTGGCGGCCACGCCGGGCCAGTTGCAGCTGATCGTCGCGGGCTACGGCATCGCCAACGCGGCCGGGTTGATCGCCGGCGGCAAGCTGGGCGATCTGCTCGGCCGTCGCCGCATGTTCCTGGCCGGCATGGCGCTGTTCGGCGCCACCTCGGTCGCCTGCGGCATGGCCACGTCGGGGCTGATGCTGGTGGTGGCGCGCTTCGCGCAGGGTGCCGCCGGTGCACTGCTGCATCCGCAGGTGCTGGCACTGCTCGGCCTCAACTTCCCAGGCGACAAGCGCGCGCGTGCCTTCGCGGCCTACGCGATGGCCATGGGCCTGGCCGGCGTGGCCGGCCAGCTGTTCGGCGGCGCGCTGATCGAGGCCAACGTCGCCGACACCGGCTGGCGCAGCTGCTTCTTCATCAACGCGCCGGTGGCGCTGCTGGCGATCGCGGTGGGGCTGCGCGTGCTCGACCGCGAGACGCAGCCGGCCACTGCGCGTCGGCTCGACACCTGGGGCATGGTGCTCACCGCGGCCACGCTGACCTGCCTGATCGTGCCGCTCAGCTACGGCCGCGAGGCGCTGTCGCGGTCGACCAACGGCCTGCTGCTGCTGGGTGCGATCGCCCTGGCGGGCGCGTTCGCCGCCTCGCAGCGGCAGCGGGCGGCGCGCGGGCTGGTGGTGATGGTGCCGCCATCGCTGGCCGGCGCACTGCACTTCCGGCTCGGCGTGGCCACCGTCGGCGTGTTCTATTGCGGCGTGGCCTCCTTCTACTTCGTGCTCGGGCTGCACCTGCAGTCGACGCTGGGCTTGAGCGCGCTGCAATCGGGCGGCGTGTTCGCGATCCTGGGCGCCGCGTTCTTCGTGGCGTCGATGGTCAGCGCCACGCTGGCGCGCAAGCTCGGGCGGCCCCCGGTCGAGCTCGGCGCGCTGGTGCTGGCCGGCGGCCATCTGCTGCAGATGGCGGTGGCGCTGGCCGGCGGCGGCATGGCACCGATGGCGCTGGCGCTGCTGGTCGAAGGCGCCGGCATCGGCCTGGTGATGGCGCCGCTGGTGTCGCTGGCGCTGTCGCGGCTGCCGCAGCAGCACGCCGGGGTGGCGGCGGGCATCCTGTCGACGATGCAGAGCACCGGCAACGCACTGGGCGTGGCGGTGATCGGGCTGTTCTACCTCACCGGCCTGTGGCTGCCGGCGGGCGCCGGCATCGGCGCCACGCGATTCGCCGAGGCGCTGCTGTTGCTGAGCCTGCTGTCACTCGCGGTCTGGCTGCTGGCGCGGCGCCTGCGCGCAGACAGCGATCGCGCCGCCTGAGGCGGCGCTCGACACACCGCAGCGGCGAGCGCCGCGCTCGGCTATGGTTGGCGCCCGCAGGCATCCATCGACATGACCGCTGCAGCTCCGTCCCGCCGCCGCTGGTGGCGCATCGTCCTGGTCGCGCTGGTCGCGCTCGCGCTCCTGGTGGCTGGCGCCTACGTCGCGCTGGTGCGCATGTACCCGCCGCAGCGGCTGGCCGCGCTGCTGGCCGACCAGGTGCGCAGCCTCACCGGTCGCGAGTTCCGCATCGGCGGTGGGTTGTCGTTCCGGCTGCTGCCCACCATTGCCGTGGTCGCCGAGGACGTGGCGCTGGGCAACGCGCCGTGGGGCACGCGCCGCGAGATGGCCACCATCCAGCGCGCGGCCTTCGAGGTCGCGCTCGCGCCGTTGCTGCAGGGCGAGCTGCACGTGCTGAGCATCGATGTCGACGGCGCCGACGTGCTGCTCGAGAGCAACCGGCAGGGCCACGCCAATTGGGTGTTCACCGAAGGCCAGGCCGCGACGGGTGGTCCGCCGCAGGCCGACCCGGGGCGGTCGGCGCCGGCCGTTCACCTCGACAAGCTGGTGCTGTCCAACGCCCGCATCGCCTACCGCTCGGGCCTCACGCAGACCACGCGTGCGGTGACGATCGAGTCGTTGCAGATCGATGTCCAGGGCGAACGGACCGTGCTGGCGGCACGCCTGGCCGGCGCGCAGCGCGGGTGGCGACTCGACGGCGCGACAGGCCGCTACGAGACGCTGCTGCAAGGCCAGACCGACTGGCCGTTCGACCTGCGGCTGCAAGCCGGCAACGCGCGGCTCGCCGCCAAGGGTTCGCTCGACGTCAAAGGCACCGTGCACGCCGCGTTGAGCGCGCGCATCGACAGCGCCGACGCACTGACGCCGTGGTTCGAGCAGGCCAAGGCGTTGCCGATGCCGATCGACGCCAGCGCCAAGGTCGAGCGCAGCGCCACCACGCTCAGCGCGGACGCCGTGCGCTTGTCGCTCGCCGGCCAGACGCTGACCGGCAAGGCCACCGTGCGCACGCCGGGCGGCACGCCGCAGGTCGAGCTCGACGTCGCAGCCGGCTCGATCGACCTCGCGCGCTGGGGCGTCGCCGCCGGCGCGGCCCCTCATGCGCCCGCGGCGCCGGCCAGCAAGGCGCCCCTCTTCGCCGACACGCCGCTGCCGGAGCTCGTGCTGCCGGAGTTCCCGCTGCGCGCGCGCGTGCGCATCGAGCATCTCGCAGCACCGGGCTTGCCGGCGCTCGGCGCGGTGAACCTGCAGATCGCGTCCACCGCCGACCGTCTCGTCGTCGACCCGCTGTCGCTCGCCGTCGCCGGCGGCCAACTGCGCGGCCGGGTCGAGCTCGGCGCGCGCCGCGGCGACGCGTTGCGCGCCACGCTGCGCGCCGACGCCACCGGCCTGTCGCTGCAGGCGCTCGACGCGGGCAGCGGCGAGCGCGCGCGCGGCCGCGCCGACGTGCAATTGAGCCTCGAGGCCACGGGGCGCACGGCGCACGCGTTGGCGGCATCGACCAACGGCCGCGTCGTCGTGACGGTGAACGACGCCGCGTTGCGCGGTGGCGCTGCCGCGATGGAGCGCAACATCCTGGTGCTGCTGCTGCAGGCGCTGCTGCCCAAGCAGGCCCAACAGGCCGACGCCTCGCTGCAGATTCAGTGCGCGGTGGCCAACCTGCCGCTGAAGAACGGCGTCGCCGCTGTCGACCACTCGATCGCGATCGAGACCGACAAGCTGGCGGTGGCGGCCAGCGGCGAGCTGAATTTCGCGGCCGAGACCGTGACGCTCGGCTTCCATCCGGTGGCCAAGAAGGGCCTCGGGCTCGACCCGGCGAGCCTGGCCAAGCTGGTGCGCCTCGAAGGGCCGTTGCGCGACCCCAAGGTCGGCATCGACATGGCCGGCACGGCGCGCGAGGCGGCCACCGTCGGCGCCGCGGTCGCCACCGCCGGGTTGTCGCTGGTCGGCAAGCGCCTGCTGTTCGGCCCCGAAGACACCCAGGCGTGCCAGCATGCGCTGGCCGCGGGCAAGCCCTGAGCCGTGTGCACGCCGATCACATGCGCGACCGCGACACGACGCGCAGCACGCGCAGGCGTTCGTCGCGAAAGCCGAGCTGCCGGTACAGCGCCTGCGCGCCGGTGTTGCTGGCCAGCACGTGCAGGAACGGCGTCTCGTCGCGCGCGACCTGGCGCGCCATCAGCTTGCCCATCAGGCGCCGCGCGAGGCCGCGGCCTTGGAACGCCGGCAGCGTGCACACGCCGCTGACCTCGCGCAGCGAGCCGGCGTGCAGGCGCTCGCCCGCCATCGCGACCAGCTGCTCGCCCTCGAAGATGCCGAAGTAGTCGCCGAGCTCGAGCGTGCGCGGGCCGAACGGGCCGGGCCGCGTGATGCCGGTGAGCTGCAGCGCCTGCGCGGCATGCCGAGCGTCCAGCGGCCGCGCATCGGGCGCGTCGTCCTTCGGCGGCTCGGTGGCCGCCCACACCATGCACAGCAGCGCGGTCTCGACGTCGACCTGCCAGCCCGCGGGCACCGCACCGGTCCAATCGACGCAGTAGAGCTGCTCGCCCGGTACGCAGTGCGCGGCCAAGGCGTCGAAGTCCGGGCGCTGCGGCTCGGCAAAGGCCGCCAGCGGCGAGAAGCCCGGCGCATAGCGGCGCGCCGCACCCGCACCGACCGCGAAGCGCGCGTGCGGGCCGATCAGCGAGTGCCAGGCGATATTGTCCAGAGGGTCGACCATGGTCGGCTTCCTGCGGTGCGTCTCACTCCAGTACCACGGGGGTGCGGGGCCGGGACGGACAAGGCCATGGCCGCGCCCGGTCAACGGGTCGGCCCGAGCGTCAGCGTCCGAACTCGAACGTCAGGCCCAGCGTCCAGATGCGGTTGCCCGACCCCGACACGCGGGCGCCGCTGAGGTCGACGCTGGCGTCCTCACCCAGCGCGATACGCAAGCCGGCGCGGGTGGCGATGGCGTCGAACAGCGAGAAGCGCTCGGCCAGCAGCGAGAAGCGCGCATCGAGTGCCCACTCGCCGGCCACCCCGAGTCGCCGGCTGCGCCCGCGCTCGCCGAGCCAGTCGGCGCCGACGTTGGCGTGCAGTTGCAGCGCCTCGCCGATCGACCAGGTCAGCGGCACGTAGGCCGTCCACAGGTTGACGCCGCGCGTGCCGTCGCGCGACGCCGCGGCGGCAATGCCGACGTCGAGCTGCGGCGACAGCGACGCGACCCACTTGGCCTGCGTGCCGACGATCGCATCGCGCTGCGTCGCATCGGACAGCCGCTCGAGCGCGAGCCCGAGCTCGAGCGGGCCGACGCGGCGCGACGGACCCACGTGACCGAGGCGCGCCGTCTCGCCGTGCAGCGCCCCACACCTCCACCTGGCAGCGCTGCGGCGCGAGCACCGCCGCGTCGTCGACGTCGAAGTGCCCGCCCATCGCGGCGGCCAACGGGCTGGCCAGCGCCAACGCACCCGCCGTGGCGCGGCGCCGACGCGCTCGCCATTGCACCGGCCCCACACGCCTCCTCTGATCACCGCCGCCGTCGGCGTCGGCATTGGACCATCGGCCCGGCGGCTTGCGTGGGCTCGAACGGCCGCCGCAGAGCCGCGGCCGTCATCGATTCGTCACGACGCGGCGCGACGATCCGCCGTTTACTGGGATGTCCGCGGTGGCTGGAGACTTTTCACCCGAGGCGCATGCCGCGCTGATGCGCCGCATCGAGCACGATCTGGTCGACGGCTTCGACGAGGAGATCGAGCTCGAGCTCGAAGACCGCTCGATCGACCCGTTGGGCGAGCAGACCGACGACGACCGTCGGGCGCGCAATGCCTACTTCAAGAACCTGTTCGGCCTGCAGGGCGAGCTGGTCAAGCTGCAGGACTGGGTGGCCGCCACGCGGCACAAGGTGGTGATCGTGTTCGAGGGGCGCGACGCCGCCGGCAAGGGCGGCGTGATCAAGCGCATCACGCAGCGCCTGAACCCGCGTGTCTGCCGCACGGTGGCGCTGCCCGCGCCCAACGACCGCGAGCGCACGCAGTGGTACTTCCAGCGCTACGTGTCGCACCTGCCGGCGGCCGGCGAGATGGTGCTGTTCGACCGCAGCTGGTACAACCGTGCCGGCGTCGAGCGCGTGATGGGCTTCTGCAGCGAAGACGACGTCGAGGAGTTCTTCCGCTCGGTGCCCGAGTTCGAGCGCATGCTGGTGCGCTCGGGCATCCAGGTGATCAAGTACTGGTTCTCGATCACCGACGACGAGCAGCACCTGCGATTCCTCGGCCGCATGCACGACCCGCTGAAGCAGTGGAAGCTCAGCCCGATGGATCTCGAGAGCCGCCGCCGCTGGGAGGACTACACCCGTGCCAAGGAGGCGATGCTCGAGCGCACGCACATCGCCGAGGCACCGTGGTGGGTGGTGCAGGCGGTCGACAAGAAGCGCGCGCGGCTCAACTGCATCGCGCACCTGCTGTCGCTGATGCCGTACCACGAGGTCGAGCGGCCGCTGCTCGAGCTGCCGGCGCGCGTGCGCCACGCCGACTACCACCGCCAGCCGGTGCCGGCCGCGATGCTGGTGCCCGAGGTGTACTGACGACCTCGGTGCACGTGCGTGCGCCCAACGAGGAAGAGGCCGCGCGCTGCTGCGGCGCGAAGGCGCCACCGACGTGGTGCACGCCCAGGGCGCGATCACCCAGCTGATGGTGCGCGGCACGCTCGACGCGCTGGCATCGGCAGGCGGCGCCGCCGCGCCGGTCGAAGCCCACGGCCGCGAGGTCGGCTCGCGCGCGCATTGACGGCTGCGGCGGTAGCGCGCAGCAGCCGTTCGATCAGTCGAGCCGTGCGTGGCGAAAGCCGCGCTGCGCCGCGTACCAGAACCACACGAAGAGCAGCAGCACCAGGCCCTGCGTGATCGTGAACGGCGGCTCCGACTGCGTGGGCGCCAGGTTCGCCAGCGCCGGCGTCTTGACGAACAGCTGCGTGATGAGCACGAACACGTTGAGGTACAGCGCCACCACCGCGGTGACGACGTAGGTGCCGCGCCAGCCACCGGCCATCTTCTTGCCGTAGCGCGCGATCAGGCACAGCGCCAGCACCAGCAGCGAGATCGCACCCACCACGTGCGCCGGCGTCACCTTGACGAACGGAAAGCCGAACCCGGTGACGCTGGTGAGGACGGTGGCGATCAGGAACAGCGCCGTCCAGCCGTCGAGCCGCGCGCCGCTCATCAGCCCGCCAACGACCACCAGCCCGAACAGGATGCCCAGCACGCTGAGCACGACGTGGATCAACAGGAACATCGGCGGGTCGAAGAACATCATTGCAGCGCTCCAGGGATGGTGGAATGCATGGCCGGGCCGGGCCCGAGCCTACACGTCGAGGCTGCCCACCACCGTGCGCGGCGCCTTCAGCGCAGCGCCGGTGTGGAACTCGCGCAGCAGCGGCAGGTAGTACGCCAGTGACGGCGTCTTGCGGCCGGGGGCCTTGGCGCTGTCGTCCCAGCGGCGCAGCAGCACGGCGTCCTCGGCGTACGGCGTGGCCTCGAAGCGCCGGCACTCGTCGGCACTCATCGGGCCGCCCTGCAGCGCCAGCGAGTGCACCGATGCGCTCGACAGCCCGGCCAGGTACTTCGCGTCGGTGGCCACCAGGTAGCGCTTGGCCTGCACGTGCAGCCGCACCGGCTCGACCACCGCCGGCGGAAACGACGACGCCAGCAGCGCGGCCGCGCGCCGCTCGTGCTCGTCGTCGACCTGGTCGTCGCCCACCGGGTCGATGAAGTGGCCGATGTCGTGCAGCAGCGCCGCTGCCACCAGCGCGTGGTCGGCCTGCGCCCACTCGGCGAGCTGCGCGGTCTGCAGCGAGTGCTCGAGCGCGCTCACCGACTCGCGCAGCTGGCCCTCGTACAGCTGGCTGCCGTGCCGCTCGAACAGTTGCTCGATCTGGTCGATCGCATCCATGCGCGCTCCGTCGGGGTTGGCGCCGATCATACGGGCGCCACCGGGGCCGTAAATCCGCTCAGGCCCTGACCGCCCTGCGCCTGGGCAGCGGCGCGTGCACGAGCGCGATGCTCAGCCACACCGCGACGCTGAAGTACAGCGACATCCACGCGATCTCGCTCTTCCAATCCTGCCAGCGGTGCGACACCACCCAGCGCCCCGAGACGTCGAGCAGGCCTTGCGTCAGGCTGAGGTAGTGGCGGCCACTCGCCTCGTCGGCGAGCCAGCGCGACCAGTACATCGGCACGTCGACGCCGAACATGAAGACCACGTACGCGAGGCCGGCGGCGCACCACAGCGCCAGCAGCGGCCGCATGCGCGGCACGCAGCGCGGCCAGATGTGCAGCAGGCTCGCCACCAGCAGCGCGGCGCACAGCCCCCACAGCGTCTCCTCGATCACGTGGCCGAGGTTGCTGGTGGTGAGCACCGAGTACCACGAGCAGGTCTCGGCCAGCACGATCAGCGGCACGATCACGCGCGCGGTGGCGAGCCCGAGGCCGCTGCCGGTGGCGCGCGAAGACGCACGCAGCAGCAACGCCCATTGCGCAACGAAGCAGAGCTCCGCCACCGTGGCCACCGAACGGCCGATCACCACGCTGGCCAGCCACGAGTCGACCATCACCAGGCGCGGCACGTCGAACACCGGCACGAAGGAGCGATACGCGCAACCGACCACGTAGCCGGCCGACAGCACCAGCAGCCACCGACGCAAAGCGTACTCGTCGTCGGGCAGCGCGGCCTGGCGCCGCTGCAACGCGCGCCGGCTCCACCACCACGCCGACAGATTGATCAGACCCACGCCGCTGAGCGCGGCCCACCACCACGTGACATCGACTGACATAGCACTGTCATTTTGCCGTGCTAGTGCAAGGCGCAGCGCGCCACTCGGGGTTTGGCCTAGGGCCTCGTTCGCGTGCAGCGCCCGCGAACGACATGACCGCACGTCGCTGCACCGCGCGCGCGACGCTGTCACATTTCAGCAGGGGCGCGGCACGGCCGCGGAGCGGCTGCTCAGGCCGGGGCGAGGCTCGGCTGCGGCTCGACGCGCGGCCACACCGGCTCGAGCGCCTCCGGCAGCGCGTCGTCGCCGTCGCGGCGCGACCAGTCGATGATCTGCAGCTGGCCGTCGAAGTGCTCGACCAGCGCCGTCAGGCTCTCGACCCAGTCGCCATCGTTGGCGTAGAGCACGCCGTCGATCGTGCGCAGCTCGGCGTGGTGGATGTGGCCGCAGACCACGCCGTCGACGCCGCGACGCCGCGCCTCGCGCGCCAGCGCGCACTCGAAGTCGCAGATGAAGCTGACCGCGCGCTTGACGCGCAGCTTGAGGTAGCGCGACAGACTCCAGTACGGCAGCCCGAGGCGCGCACGCAGCGAGTTGAAGTGGCGGTTCAGCTCGAGCGCCACGTCGTACAGCTTGTCGCCCAGCAATGCCAGCCAGCGCGCGTGCTGCACCACGCCGTCGAACAGATCGCCGTGCGTCACCCACAGGCGGCGGCCGTCGAGTGTGTGGTGGATGCAATCGTCGACCACGTCGACGCCGCCGAAGTTGTGCTCGACGTAGCGGCGCGCGAACTCATCGTGGTTGCCCGGTACGAATACCACGCGCGTGCCTTTGCGCGCCTTGCGCAGCAGCTTCTGCACCACGTCGTTGTGTGCCTGCGGCCAGTACCACTGGCGGCGCAACTGCCAGCCGTCGATGATGTCGCCCACCAGATACAGCGTCTCGCAGTCGACGCTGCGCAGAAAGTGCAGCAACGCCTCGGCGCGGCAGCCCGGCGTGCCGAGGTGCAGGTCGGAGATCCACACCGTGCGCACGCGATGCGTCGCGCCCGGCTCGCCGAACGGTGGGCCGGCGCTGGCCGATGGGTCGTCGCGACGCATGCGGCGCATGCTGGTGCTCGCGCGCGACAGCGCTGTGACAAGCGCGCCGGCCGTGGCGGCGCGGCGACACACGGTGTCACCGCACTGCCACGCGGCTGTCGTTCAATGCGCGGCGGTTCGCGCCAGGAGCCCGACCTCCGCATGCATGCCGCCACGCTTCCATAGCCTGATCGCCACCCAGTTCGTGTCGGCATTGGCCGACAACGCGCTGCTCGTGGTGGCGATCGCGCTGCTACAGCGCAGCGGGCAACCAGCGTGGTGGACACCGCTGCTGAAGTTCTTCTTCATCGTGTCGTACGTCGTGCTGGCGCCGCTCGTCGGCGCGCTGGCCGACGCGCAGCCGAAGCCGCAGCTGATGGCGTGGATGAACGGCGTCAAGCTCGGCGGGGCGCTCGCTTTGGCGTTCGGCGCGCATCCGTTGCTGGCGTTCGGCGTCATCGGCTTCGGCGCCGCAGCGTACGCGCCGGCCAAGTACGGATTGATCACCGAGTGGGTGGGCGCGGCGCGGCTGGTGGCGGCCAACGCCTGGCTCGAGGTCAGCGTGGTCGGCGCGATCCTGCTCGGCACCGCGGCAGGCGGCTTCCTGGTCAGCGATGGCTTCACCACGCGCCCGCTCGCGCTGGCGCTCGATGCGTGGGCGGCACGTCACGGCTTCGGCGCGGCGGCGAGCCTGGCGCCGGCGTTCGCCGCGGTGCTGGCGCTGTACGGACTGTCGACGCTGATCAACCTGCGCCTGCGCGGCGGCGCCGCGGCCGCACCGCGTCGCGGCTGGAGCGCCATCCACCCGCTTGCGCTGTGGCGCGAGTTCGACGTCGCCAACCGCGCGTTGTGGGCCGACACCCAAGGCGGCCGCCTGTCGCTGGCGATCACCACGCTGTTCTGGGGCGCGGCGGCGGTGCTGCAGTTCGCGGTGCTGCGCTGGGCCACCGATCGCCTCGGCCTCACGCTCGCCGGCGCGGCGTACCTGCAGGCGGCAGTGGCGCTGGGCTTGATCGCGGGGGCGTGGTTTGCCGGCCGTCGCGTGGCGCTCCAGCACGCGCCGCGCGTGCTGCTGGCCGGCCCGTTGCTCGGGCTTTTGGTGGCGCTCGGGCCCTGGCTCGATGCGGTGGCGGTCGCGGCCGTGCTGCTGGCGGTGATCGGCGCCGTCGGCGGCGTGCTGATGGTGCCGATGAACGCACTGCTGCAGCACCGCGGGTGCCAGCTCTTGAGCCCCGGCCGCTCGATCGCCGTGCAAGGCTTCAACGAGAACGTCAGCGTGCTGGCGATGCTCGCCGCCTACGCTGCCACCGTGTGGCTCGAGGTGCCGATCGCGCCGCTGATGACCGGCTTCGGCCTCGCGGTCGCCGCCGCGATGGCGTGGCTCGCCTGGCGCCTGCGCGCCGGAGGCCGACGTGCACCGAATCGCGCGACGGCGCCGGTTCAGGTGCTCAAGGGGCGCAGCAACAGCGGACTTTGAGCGGCGTCGGTTTGCGTGGCGGCTCGCCGCAACACGCCCTCGAGGTCGTCGACGACGCGCTGCCAGTCGAGCGCCAGCGCGGTCTCGCGCGCCCGCGCGCCCATCGCCCGCAGCGCTGCCCGATCGCCGGCGGCATGCGCCGCGAGGTCGACCAGCTGCACCGGCTCGCCGGCTGCAGCGAGCCAGCCGCTCTCGCCATGGCGGATCAACTGCCCGGCGGCCGCGTGATCGAACGCCACCACCGGCAGCCCGCTGGCCATCGCCTCGGGCACCACGTTGCCGAAAGTCTCGGTCAGGCTCGGGAACACGAACAGATCCGCCGACGCGTAGTGCGCGGCCAGGTCTTCGCCGCGGCGCACGCCGGCGAAATGCGCGCCGCGGCACAGCGACTGCAAGGCCTCGCGCTGCGGGCCGTCACCCACCAGCACCAGGCGCGCCCGCAGGCCGCGCCGCTCGATCGCCTCGAACGCGCGCCACAGCAGCAAGAGGTTCTTTTCGCCCGCCAGGCGCGACACGCACAGCACGACCACGGTGTCGTCGCCGGCGCCCCACAGGCGACGCAGCGCGGCGTTGCGCTTGGCGGGATTCAGGTGGGCGGTGTCGACGCCGCGCGCGACGACGCGCAGGTTCTCGAAGCCCTGCGCGGCGAGCTCGCGTTGCAGCACCGGTGTGGGCACCATCGTCGTCAGCGTGCGGTTGTGAAAGCCGCGCAGGTAGCCGACGATGCCGCGCTGCAGCCAGCCGAGCCCGTAGTGGCGGCTGTAGGCGTGGAAGTTGGTGCGGAAGTCCGACACCACCGGCACGCCAAGCCGCTGCGCCGCGCGCAGTGCCGACCAGCCGAGCGGGCCCTCGGTGGCGATGTGCACCACGTCGGGCCGCTGCATCGACCACAGGCGCTCGAGCGTGCGCGTGCACGGCAGGCCCATGCGCAGGTGCGGATAGCGCGGGATCGGCACGCCGCGCACCAGCACTTCGTGGTAGCCGCGCGCGCGCTGCGGCAGGTCGTCGGCGTACTGGCGCAGCCGCACCAGCTGCACCACGTGGCGTCGTGCGCGCAGGCCCTCGAGCATGCGCTGCAGCGTCAGCGCCACGCCGTTGACTTCGGGCGGGTAGGTCTCGCTGACGATCGCGATGCGCATCGGCAGGCGCGCTGCACGGGCAGTGGTCAGCGACTCGGAATCGATGAGGGTGCTGGCATCCATGCGCGCGATGCTGCGTGGCGTGCATCACAAAACGATGACGGGGTGCACAACGGCGTCACCGTCGCGTCATATCGCACGCTCAGCATGCGCGGCGGCAACAGGAGCGCCGCATGCACTCATTCTTGAAGACGCTCGACGAGCAGCGCTGGGACGACCATCGCTTCTATCACCAGAGCCGCATCAACCAGTCGCTGCACCTGGTGAGCGCCATCAGCTTCGTGATCGCCTACGTGATGCTGTTCTTCGACCCCGCGATCGCCGCGCTGATCGGCTGGGGCTTCTCGATGGTCAC
>DATJYZ010000138.1:0-20242 GCA_035499355.1 Burkholderiaceae bacterium
CGCGGTGCAACGCTTCGGCAATGCCGAGCTCGACCGCGCCGCGCAGGAGCTGCGCATCGACGGCAAGCGGGCACCGCTGGGGCCGCGCGCGATCGCCTTGCTGGCGATGCTGGTCGACGAGCGCGCGCGCGCGGTGTCCAAGCACGAGCTGCTCGATACCGTGTGGCGCGGCGTGATCGTCGAGGAGAACAACCTGCAGGTGCAGATCTCGACGCTGCGCCGGCTGCTATCGCCGCAGGCGATCGCCACCATCCCGGGGCGCGGCTATCGCTTCATGCTGCCGCTGGAGGGCGACGTCGGCGAGCGCATCGGCGACGGCGAGACGCTGCCCGGCATCGTCGTCAACCCGACGCGCGGCAACCTGCCCGAGCGGCTGCCCGAGATCTACGGCCGCGGCACCGAGTGCGCGGCGGTGCAGGCGCTGGTGGAGAGGCATCCGCTGGTGTCGGTGGTCGGCGCGGCCGGCATCGGCAAGACCCGGCTCGCGCTCGCGGTGGCGCGCACGCTGGCGCCGTCGTTCCCGGACGGCGTTTGGGTGATCGAGCTGGCGTCGCTCAACGACCCGCGGCTGCTGGTGCCCACCGTCGCACAGGCCTTGCACCTCACGCTGCCCGAGCTGCGCGAACCCGCCGACGAACTGGCCGCCGCGCTGCACGACCAGCGCGCGCTGCTGGTGTTCGACAACTGCGAGACGCTGATCGACGAGGTCGACGCGCTGCTGGCGCGGGTGCTGTCGTCGGCCTCGGCACTGCACGTGCTGGCCACCAGCCAGGAGCCGCTGCACGTCGAAGGCGAGCAGGTCTTTCGCCTGGGGCCGCTGGCGGTGCCGGAGTCCGCCGTCGCGCAGCACGACGCCACCGCGTACGGTGCGGTGCGCCTTTTCGTGGAGCGCGTGCGCGCACTGCTGCCGCGCTTCGAGCTCACCGAGGCCGAGGCCGCTCCGGTGGTCGAGATCTGCCGGCGGCTGGATGGCCTGCCACTGGCGATCGAACTCGCCGCCGCGCGCGTGCCCGTGCTCGGCGTGGCCGGCGTGCGCGATCGCCTGGGCGAGCGCTTTCGCATGCTCACCGGAGGCTCGCGCGTCGCGCCCAAGCGCCACCAGACGCTGCGCGCCGCGCTCGACTGGAGCCTGGGCCTGCTCGACGACGCCGAGCGCGCCACCTACCGGCGCCTGGGCGTCTTCGTCGGCGGCTTCTCGCTGGAGAGCGCGCAGGAGCTGGCCGCCGACGAGGGCATCACGTCGTGGGCGGTGCTCGAGCACCTCGCCAGCCTGGTCGACAAGTCGCTGGTCATCGCCGAGGGCGACCTGCGGCCGCGCTACCGCATGCTCGAGTCGACGCGCGAGCATGCGCTCGAGCAGCTGGCCGCGGCCGGCGAAACCGACCGCTGGATCCGCCGCCACGCCGAGGCCACGGTGCAGGCGTTGCGGCGCGCGATCACCCAGCGCCGCACCGACCACGTGCTGGCCGAGATGCCCAACGTGCGCAGCGCCTACGACTGGGCGTGCGCAGCCGGCCACAACGCCGCCGCGGTGGCGCTGGCCACGCTGCCGTCGATGGCGATCGCGGTCGACGGTGCCGTGCAGGAGGCGCGGCAGCGCCTGCTCGAGGTCGAATCGCGGGTCGACGATTCGCTGCCGCGCGAGCTGGTGGCGCAGTACTGGCAGTGGGTCGGTCGCATCGGCCTCGACGGCCGGCTGCCGTCGGCGCGCTGCGTCGAGGCGTTCCGGCGCGCCGAAGCGCTCTTCCTCGAGGAGAAGAACCCGCGCCACGTGCATGCCTGTCGGCGCCACCTGGCCGAGTCGCTGCTCGATGCTGGTGACCTCGAAGGCGCGCAAGAGGCGCTGCGGCTGGCGCGCGAGATGGAGACCGACCGCTGGCCGGTGGCCGACCGCATGCGCCGGTTGCGCGTCGAAGGCCTGTGGCACGCCGAGTCCGGCCAGCACGACGAGGCGCTGCAGACCTCGACCCTGGCGCTGCAGATGGCGCAGATGGCATCGATCGACCGCTACGAACTGGTGCTGCTCGACGACATCGCGCGCATGCACCTCGAGGCCGGCAACGCCGACGAGGCCGCGGCGCGCTACCGCGCGCTCGCCGAGCGCGCCCGGCGCACCCCCAACTCGGGCCTCACGCTGTCCAACGCGATGGTCGGGCTGGTGGCCGCGCTCACCGCGAAGAACGACCTCGACGAGGCCGAGCGCGTGGTGCGCGACGCGCTGCCGCTGCTGCGCCGTACGGGCATCCTGCTGGCGCGCGCCGACATCCTGGCATGCCTGATGGTGCGGCGCGGCCGCCTCGAGATGGCCGCGCAGTTCCTCGGCGCGTCGGACCGGTTCCGCTCGGTGTGCGGCATGCCGCGCGGCGCGATGGAGCAGCGCTGCCGCGATGAGGCACTGCAGCACCTGAGCAATGCCGCCGGCGCCAAGCGACGCGCCGCCTGGCTCGCCGTCGGCGCTGCGGCGAGCGAGGACGCGCTGGCGCAGGCTTTGCTGGCCGGTGACGACGGGCACGACGGCGGCACCGCGCCGCGTCCGGGCTGACGCCGTGCGTCAGGTCGGCCGACCCGCGGGCCCCCAGATCGACTCGGGCCGGGTGCGCGGATCGCGGGCCGGCCACCGGCCCTCGTTCACCTGCAGCAGGAAGTCCGACAGCAGGCGGTTGAAGGTCAGTGGCTCTTCGAGATTCACCGCATGTCCGGTGCGCGGCACGACCGCGAGGCCGGCCTTGGGGATCGCGCGCTTGATCAGCAGCGACGGTTCGAGGCACGGATCGTCTTCGTCGCCGCTCACGATCATCACCGGCACGTCGATGGCGGCCATGGCCTCGGTCAGGTCGTACAGGCTGGGTCGACGGCCTTGATAGCCTTCCATCGTCAATGCCGAGCCCTCGGCGGAGTGATCGGCCAGCTGCTGCGCGAACTCGGCGAAGCCGCGCGGGTCCTTCTGCAGGTATTGCAGGCGCGCCGCGCCGTGGCCGTAGGTGGCCATCAACTGCGCCATGCCATCGCGTCGGATCGTCCCCGCGCGCGCAATGCATTCATGCTGCCAGGGTCGGTAGATCGCCGGATGCGCGCCCGAGCCGATGCCCACCAGCGTCAACGACAACGCTCGCGCGGCGGCGGCGTCGGTGGCGTGCTGCATGCCGAAGTGCAGCGTCGCGAATGCGCCCATCGAGCAGCCCGCCACGTGCGCGCGCCGGATGTCGAGCGCGTCGAGCACCGAGCGCAGGTCGTCGCACTGGCGTTGCTGCACGTAGCGATCGGCGCCGGCGGGCACGTCGCTCGGCGGGTAGCCGCGCGCGTTGTAGGCGATGCAGCGGTAGGTGCGCGCGAAGTGGCGCAGCTGCGGCTCCCAGCTGCGGTGATCGCCGGCGAACTCGTGCACGAACACGATCGGCGTGCCGCTGCCCGCCTCCTCGTAGTAGAGGTCGACGCCGTCGTCGGTGCGCAGGGTGGGCATGGGGTCTCCTTCGTCGCTGACTAGCGCGCGGCGGCAGCCGCGATCACGTCCTGCACGCTGATGGCTTCCATGCAGGCGGGCTTGCCGCGTGCCGACGGCTCGCACTCGGTCCAGAACTTCTGGCGGCACGGGCTGCACGGCAGCTTCTTGTAGATCACGGCGCTCGAGTCGCCCCAGGGCGCGAATTTCAGCGGCGACTGCGGGCCGAACAGCGCCACCAGCGGCCGCCTCAGGGCGGCGCCGAGGTGCATGATGCCGCTGTCGTTGCACACCAGCAGCTCGCAGCGCTCGAGCAACGCCATCGTCTGGCGCAGGGTGGTGGTGCCCACGGCGACGATCGGCGCCGGCGCGATGCGCTCGCGAAACGGCTGCGCGTCGGCGGTGTCGCCGGGGCCGCCGAACACGACGACGCGGCCGCCGTGCTCGGCCTGCAGCCGGTTGGCGAGCGCGATGAAGTTGTCCTCGTGCCAGGCGCGTGGCTTGTTGGTGGCGAACGGGTGGATCGCGATCAGCCGGTCCGCGGGTCCGACGCCGTGCTGGTGCAGGAACGTGCTGGCGAACAGGCGCTCACCGGCGGTCAGCCAGGCCTCGAGGTGGTCGTCGACCACCGGCACGCCGTCGGCGCGCAGCACGTCGAGAAAGTTCTGCACCTCGTGCTGGTCGTGGCGGTACGGCACGCGCGTGGTGAGCAGGAAACCGCGGCCCTCGGTGGCGAAGCCGATGCGCCGCGGCGCGCCGCTGAGCCAGGCGATCAGCGCGCTGCTCAGAGACCGCTTGAGCACGTACACGGTGTCGAAACGGCGCCGGCGCAAGTCGCGGATGAAGGCCCACTTGGCGCGCCGGGTCTTGTGCGTCCCGCGGCTCTCGGCGTGCCGTGTCGCCGGGTCCCACGGCAGCAGCTCGTCGACATAGGGGATGCCCGCCACCACGTCGGCCGAACCCGGCGCCACCACCCAGACGATGTGCGCGTCGGGCTTGGCACGGCGCAGGTTGCGCAGGAACGGCACGGTGAGCAGCGTGTCGCCGATGAAGCGATAGCGCAGCACCAGCACGCGCTCGCCGCTGCGCGCGGGGGAGGCTGCTGCGGAGGACGGCTCGCTCATCGCGTGTGCGCGGCAGCTTAGCAGCGCCGCAGGTGGGTCTCGACGAAGCGAAATGGAGATCTTTTCAGCACGCTTTGAGAGCGCCGGCCAAGGCTCGATCGACAGTGGCGGTCGCTCGACAGGAGCGCAGCCAACTCAGTGGATTCACGAGGAGACCGAAGGATGATTCAGGACCGAGACGTCACCGCCGAAGACCGGGCGCTGTACGGCAAATGGGCGCGACGCAACCGCGCGATCCGGTCGTCGAACGCACGGCGCTGCCGCGCCACGCGCGCGGCACCGGGCCGTGGCTGGCCGTCACGCCGATGCTGACCGGTGATCGGGTTGACGATCGGCGCCGCGCCGATCGTCGGCGCCACCGCCAAGGCCACCGCAGCGCTGGGCCGGCCGAAGGAAGCGGCGGTGGCCGGCGCCGAGCAGATGCGGCGCCAGGCGCTCGCGGTGCAGGCGTTCCAGGCGCGCGACTACCCGATGGCGTACGGCCGTTTCGCCGAGCTCGCCGACGCCGGCGATGCGCTGTCGGCGCTGATGGCGCTGGCGATGGTGCGCCACGGGCCGCTGCTGTTCGGCAGCGACTGGTCGGTCACGCCGGGCCAGGTGCACCGCCGGAGTGCGATGGCACTGCGCGAGGTGCACGATCACGGGCTCGCGATCGCGCAGCACGACAAGGGGAATGAGCCGGCCACGGCCGCGCGAGGCGCGCTACGATGCGGGCGCGCACAGATCGTGCTAGCGAGGTCACCATGGCCAAGACCGCGATGCAAGCCGAACCGTACGAGTTCGAGTTCGACCCCAGGACCACGGCGCTGTTGATGATCGACATGCAGCGCGATTTCGTCGAACCCGGCGGCTTCGGCGAGGCGCTCGGCAACGACGTCTCGCCGCTGCAGGCCACCATCGCCCCGTGCCGCAAGGTGCTGGACACGGCGCGCGAACTCGGTCTGCTGGTGATCCACACCCGCGAGGGCCATGCGCCGGACCTCGCCGATTGCCCGCCGAGCAAGCTCGAGCGCGGCCGCGGCGCCAAGCGCATCGGTGATCCCGGCCCAATGGGGCGCATCCTCGTGCGCGGCGAGAAGGGCCACGACATCGTGCCGCAGCTGTACCCCAAGGCCGGCGAGGTGGTGATCGACAAGCCGGGCAAGGGCGCGTACTTCGCCACCGACCTCGACCACGTGCTGCACAACCGCGGCATCCGCTCGCTGATCGTCTGCGGCGTCACCACCGAGGTGTGCGTCAACACCACCGTGCGCGAGGCCAACGACCGCGGCTACGAGTGCGTGGTGCTGTCCGACTGCGTGGGCTCGTACTTCCCCGAGTTCCAGCGCGTGGCGCTCGAGATGATCAAGGCGCAGGGCGGCATCTTCGGCTGGGTGTCCGACTCCAAGCGCGCGCTGGCGGCATTGCGCGCGTGATCTGAAGGTGCAGGCGCCGCAACGGCTGCGGCGCCTTCCCGTCAGGCCGCAGCGGCCTTGGGCGGCTGCGTGCGATCGAGCGCCAGACAGATGGCACCGAACATCGCGTAGCCGAGCGACACCAGCGGCGACACCGCCCAGCCGAGCTGCGGGCCGTGGATCAGCCCGATGTACGCGAACACCGCGCCGGCGAACGCCGCGAAGGCTGCGTGCTTGAGCTTGTGGTCGATGATGAAGGCCGCCATCGCGCCCAGCACCATGCCCGCCAGCACCGAGCCGCTGCCCAGCGTGGCCATGCCCTGGTAGACCACGCCCACCTGCGCCAGCGCGGCGAAACCCACCTTCTCGGCGCCGGTGCCGGCCGCCTGCAGCGCCGAGTCCATGCTGATCTTGGCCCACTCGGCGACGTTGGGGATGATCGCCAGCACCACCGCCGGCGCATGGTTCGACGGGCTGGCCTGGAACGCCTGCGCGCCGATCACCAGGCCGATGTACAGCAGGATCGGCAGGATCGCCACCAGCGGGATGAGGTTGAGCAGCAGCGCGGTCAGGCCGAGGAAGCACACCAGCGCGATCACGATGCCGGTGGCCAGCGAGTACCCGATGCGCCCGCCGACCGACTTCCATCCCGGGTGCCCGATGTACACCGCCGGCGGGAACGGACTGCCGAGCAGCGAGCCGACGATCGCGCCGATGCCGTCGGCCAGCAGGATCTTGCGCAGGTTGTAGTTGTCGCCGGCCGCCGATGCGCTCTCGACGTTGTTCATCGCCTCGGTGAAGTTGTAGATGCCCAGCGGGATCGCGGTGGCCAGCAGCGGCCCGATGCTCGCCAGCCCGGCGAACACCGCGCCCGAGAACCACGGCAGGTGCAGCCCGAACGACGAGAACGCCTTGCCGACCTCGGCGCCCTTCATGTAGTCGCTCCAGCCGACGGCAGACGCGACCCAGCCGATGACCGCGCCGACGATGACGGCGGCCAGCCCGCCCGGTACGCCGCCGGGCAGGCGGATGTTGCCGGTCCAGGCGATCAGCACGATCGCGAAGCAGGTGAGCCCGATCCACGGCAGCTCCCACATCTGGAACGCCGGTCGCATCGAGATGAAGGCGATCGAGATGCCGGCGAGCGTGCCGAGCATGGCCGCGCGCGGCGTGACCTTGCGGATCCACGGCCCGACGAATGCGCCCAGCAGCACGATGACGCCGATCACGAAGCACCACGCCAGCCCGGCCTGGTACGCCAGCATCGGGTCCTTGGTCGCCAGGTAGGTCGGCAACATGATCACCAGCACCACGATGAACATGTGCGGCACGCTCGGGCCGTACGGCATCGCGGTGACGTCGCTGCGGCCTTCCTGCTTGGCGAGCTGCCAGGCGAGGTAGGCATAGAACAGGTTGCCCAGCGGCAGCGCGATGCCCAGCGCCGGCAGCACGCGCCCGTACACGGTGTCGGGCGGCAACTGCACCACGTAGAGGCACAACGTCGTCAGCACGATGACGTTGAGCAGCACGTTGGTGAACAGCCCGAAGAAGCCATTCAGGTCGCCTGCAACCCACAGGCGAGCCGCACCTGCGTTGGTGCCAGTGCTCATGGTTGTCTCCTCGTTCTCGTCGTCGAGTGGGCGCGCGATCCCGCACGCGCCCGCCGTCGGCGCCGGGCCACCTCCCCAACATCCGCCGCGGAGCCGGGCGCGATTCTGCGCCTCGCACGCTTTCAGTGCGAGTCTTTCGTGGCGCCGGTCCGACGCCGCCCGCGCTATTTCTTTTGCTGCGCTGCGATGTAGGCGCGCCAGCCGCCGTGCTGCGTGATCTCGCGCTGACCTTCGCAGAGGAACGGCTCGCCCAGCACGCCGAGCACGATGGCGCCGTCGCGCAGCACCACCTTGCCGATCGACAGGCCCGGCGGCTCGTTCTGCAGGATGCCGGCCAGCCCTTCGAGCGGCACCGACCAGATCTCGAGCGCCACGCGCGTGCCCTGGCCCGGTGTGCGCATCATCGCCGGATGGCGGTCGCCGATCGACCAGATGCGGTAGCAGGCGTCGGTGTGGTCCTCGCGCACGAAGGTGGCGCCCGCGGCCAGCATATTGGGGTTGAGTTCGAGGCCGCGCATCAGGGTGCCGTTGACGGCCAGCAGCGTGTTTGCCATGGGTCGTGTCGCGAAGGTCAGTGGAGGATCCAGGTGCCGGTCTCGCCGCGCAGCGCACGCTCGATGCTCTCGGCGTTGGTGATGACACCACGGCCCTTGGGCCGCGCCTTGACGAACTTGACCAGCGCCTCGATCTTCGGGCCCATGCTGCCGGCGCCGAAGTGACCCTCGGCGGCGTAGGCCTGCGCCTGCGCCACCGTCAGGGTGTCTAGCCACAGCTGGTCGGGCTGGCCGAAGCGGATCGCCACGCGCTCGACGCCGGTGGGGATCATCAGCAGGTCGGCGTTCATCTCGATGGCCAGCAGCGCGGAGGCGCGGTCCTTGTCGACCACCGCCTCGACGCCACGCAGCTCGCCGTTGGGCAACTGCTCCACCGCGATGCCGCCGCCGCCGCAGGCGATGATGAGCACGCCTTCGCGCGCCAGCCGCTCGATCATCGGCGCCTCGACGATGCGCACCGGCTGCGGCGACGCGATCGTGCGGCGCCAGCCGCGGTCGCCGTCGCGCATCACGGTCCAGCCGAGTTGCGACGCCAGGCGCTTGGCCACCTCTTCGCTCAGGAACGAGCCGATCGGCTTGTCGGGCTTGCCGAACGCCGGGTCGCCGCGGTCGACCAGCGCCTGCGTCACCAGCGTCACCGTCTGCACTGCCAGGCCGCGGCGCTTGAGCGCGTTGCCGAGCGCGTTCTGGAACATGAAGCCGATCGCGCCCTGGGTGTCGCCGACCGCGTACTGCACGGGCACCGTCGGCACCTCGCCGTCGGCGATTTCGGAGCGGCGCAGGATGAAACCCACCTGCGGCCCGTTGCCGTGCGTCAGCACGACGTGCCAGCCGGCGGCGACCATCGCGGCCACGTGCGTCGCGGTGGCGCACACGGCGTCGTACTGGTCGGCCAGCGACTGGTGCTCCGCGTCGCGAATCAGCGCGTTGCCGCCGACCGCCACCACCGCAAGGGGCTTGGCCATGATGATCAGCCCTCCAGTCGAGCGACCTCGCGCGCGAGCGCCTTCACCGCGGCGGTGAAGCACGCCATCGGCGCGGTGGTGACACCGGCGCCGATCTGGCCGACGCCGGCCTGGCGGTGCGCGATGCCGCTGTTGATGATCGGCAGCACGCCGCAGTCGACCACCTTGCGCGCGTCGATGCCGGCCGCCGCGCCGGCGAAGTCGAGCGCCGGCAGCGTGAACGACGGATTGGTGGCGAGCGTGATCGCGCGCATGCGCAGGCTGTGGTGAATCGCGTCCGTCGGCGTGCCGCCGACGAACTTGACGATCGCCGGCGCCGCCGCCATCGCGAAGCCACCAACGCCGGCGGTCTCGGTGATCGCCGAGTCGCCCAGGTCGGCCGCGGCATCGGCGATCGAATAGCCGGGGAAATACAGGCCGTCGACCGGATTGGCCGGCGCCTCGAACCATTGGTCGCCGGTGCCCGACAGGCGCACGCCGAAGTTGACGCCGTTGCGCGCCATCACGGTGACCAGAGAGCTGCCGGGTATGCCGGCCGCGGCGTCGCACATCGCCTTGCAGGCGGCCATCGACAGGTTGAGGAAGAAGTGGTCGTTGCCGGCGACGAAATTGAGCGCCGCGACCGCGTCCGCGCGCGGCACGTCGGCTTCGAGCAGCGCCGGTGCGATGCGCTTGAAGAACAGCGCCGTGGCAGCGGCGTTGCGGTTGTGCACCTCGTCGCCCATGTTGAGCGCCTGCGACATCAGCGGCTTCAGTTCGATCGGCCCGCTCCTGGCGAGCGCCGCGCGCAGCGTCGGCGCCACCACCGAGGCCATCGTGCGCAGCCGGGTGATCACCTCGGGGCCGTTGGCGCCGAAGCGCAGCACCTTGCCGAGGCCCTCGTTGAAGTTGCTGTGGCTGCGCCGGCCGTTGGCGCGGTTCTCGACCACGAACAGCGGCATCGACGGACTGATGATGCCGGCCATCGGCCCCACCGCGCCATGCTGATGGCAGGGCTCGAGCGCGACGCCGCCACGGTCGACCAGGCCCTGCGCGGCAGCGACCGTGTCGGCCCAGCCTTCGAGCACGACGGCACCCAGCACCGCACCGCGCATCGGGCCGCACATCTCGGGCCATGCGATCGGCGGTCCGGCGTGCAGCACCCGCTTGCGGCCGTCGCGCATGGCGGGCAGCGCGTCGCGTGCGGCAGCGATGTCGACCAGCACCGGCTGCGCCTCGAGAAAGCGCGCCATCGCCAAGGCGTTGGCCTGCTCGACGCGCGGGTGCTCGAGCAGCTGTGCGAGCGCCCAAGCGCCGTCGCGGTCGCCTTGCGCCGGAGGCTGCCACTGCAGCGCGACGCACTGGCCGCCCGCTGCGATCACGTTGTCAGCAAAGCCCTGCAGGCCCACGTTGACGACCGTGAGCGTTTCCTTGAACAAGCCCGGTGTCGTCATCGCGAAGCCTCAGCGTCGTGCCCCGCAACGCGACGCCACGTGCGCGGCCAACAGGGCCGCCTCGATGTTGCTGCCGACGATGACGGCGCCGGCGTCCTGCAGCGTGCGCACCTGTGCGGCCTTGTCCTGCGGGTCGCCGTCGGTGCCGCAGACGTGGCCGATCAATGCCAGCGTGCGGCCCTGTGCGCTAGCCTGTGCCTGCGCATCAGCGAGCGCGCCCGCCAGGCTGTGTGCCGGATCGGCGTGCGCGCCATAGCCGAGCACGACGTCGAACAGGATCGCCGCCACCTGCGCGTCGGCGCCTTGCGCGCGCACGAGGCCGTCGCGCACCGACGGGTCGATCATCGGATGCGGTCGGCCGCGCGTGTAGTCGTCATCGCCGAGGTCGAGGAACACGTGACCGTCGAAGTGGCCGTCGAACGGCTGCGATTCGTGCGTCGGTGCGTTGGAGCGGCATGGCAGGCCACGCGCGTTGAACGCGAGCTGCGCCTCGTAGCAGAAGGTGCCGCCGGTGAAGAGCGCGCGCACGGCGCCTTGCGTCGGCGCCATCGCGGCGCAGCGCGCGTCGATCGCGGCGAGTGCGGCAGCCGGCGCTTCGACGGTGAGCCGTTGGGGCGACTCGCCGCTCGCCAGCGCCACCGCGAGGTCCGCCGCCTGGCGCAGCGATGTGGCGGCGACCAGCGGCTTCGGCAACGCCTGTTCGGGCGCGCCGAGGAAGTGCACCACCACTGGCTTGCCCGCCTTGGCGGCCGCGGCTTCGATGCGTTGCGCGATCGCCGGCGCTGGCGGCTTGGAGATGAGCACGATCACGCGCGTCGCGGCGTCGGCCGCCAGCGCCTGCAGACCCTGCAGCATCGTGATGCCGCCGATCTCCTCCTTCAGATCGCGCCCACCGGTGCCGAGCGCCTGCGAGACGCCGCCGCCGAGGTTGTGAATGCGGCAGGTCACTTCCTGCAGGCCGGTGCCCGACGCGGCGACGAGGCCGATGCCGCCGCGCCGCACGACGTTGGCGAAGCCGAGCGGCACGCCGTTGACGATCGCGGTGCCGCAATCGGGGCCCATCACCAGCAGCCCCTTGTCGCGCGCAACGGCCTTGACCGCGCGCTCTTCGGCGAGCGGCACGTTGTCGGAGAACAGCATCACGTGCAGGCCGAGCGCGAGCGCCTTCATCGCCTCGGCCGCGGCGTAGTCGCCGGGCACGGAGATCAACGCAAGATCGGCATCGCCCGCTTGCTCGACGCCGAGCGCCAGGCTCGTCAGCGGCAGCGTGAACGCAGCACTGCCTGCGGCGTCGGCGCTGCCGCTGTCCTTCAACAGCGCCTCGGCGGCCACGAGCGCGGCGTCGCAATCGTCGGGCTCGCCGCGCACCACCACCATCAGATCGTTGGGCGAGGCCTTGGCGTCGACGGTCAGGTCGGCCTGCTCGAGTTGCGCCAGGTTGGCGGGCGTGGCCATCAGACACGACGCCTGCGCGATGCCGTCGCGCTCGCGCAGCTTCTGCGCGAGTTGCATCAAGGTGACCGAATCCTTGTACAGATTCGCGAACGTGCGCAAGCGCGTGGTCGCCATGGTCAGACGACCGCCTCGATCGGCGCCGGCGACCACGCCCGCAGCGCAGCCAGCAACCCGGCGATCATGTCGGAACCCGAAGTGGCGCCGAGCGCGCAGGCGCTGCGCAATGCCTCGTCGAGGGGCCGCGACGGATCGACGTGCAACAGGGCGCTCCGCAGGTCGAGCAGGCGTTCGTTGTAGTGGCCAATCGCCGCGAGTCGCAGGTAGTGCGCCGAGATGCGTGTCGTCCGCGACAGCGATGCGCCAATGGTGCTCGCCACCGCGCGGCGCAGCGCGGTGCGCCGAGGGTCGCCGCATGCCATTGCATCGAGCCCGGCGCACAGCCCGATCACGACATCGTCACCCGCCGGCGTGAGCCCTTCGCCCCAGCCGATCAGCCGCGCCGTCGCCTGCGCGGCGCGGGCTGTGTCGAGCGCGCGACACGCAGCAGCCAACTCTGACACGGTCGGGGCGGCGTCGCCATCGATCACGCTGCACCGGCCATCGCGGCGGTAGGCGAGCATCGCGGCAGCGTGTCGCAGCCGCGCTGCCAGTGTCGCGCCGGGTGCGATGGTGCCCGCGGGCGCCGGGTGCCACACGGCGGCCTGCGTGAGGTCCAGCGTCGCACGCTCGCCGATCGCGATGCCGCCGCGACAGCGGATCGGCTCGCCGTCGTCGAAGCAGCGGCGCAGGTCGGGCGCGCCGCCGACGCGCAAGCGCAACAGGGTCGGCCCGTTGCCCGCCGCGGCGGCGACCAGCGTGATCAGCGTCGACCCGTACTCGATGTTGCAGGCGTGCGCGAAGGTGCTGTGCACGCGGCCGGCGAGCTCCGATGGCGGCACCAGGTGGCCGACGGCTTCGACCGCGAGCACGATGCGCGTCCGCTCCGCCGCCGCACGCGCCCGCGATGGCTGCACGTGCGGCAGCGTGCGCAGGGCGAGCGAGACAGCCGGTGTGGCGCGAGCGGACAAGGGTCGTCGGCGGGCAAACGGGTGCGAACCGTAACACGGGCTCCGGACCCGGTCAAAAAGCCGCGACGTCGAATGCCGATGCCGCATCGCAGCGTAAGGAGCTGAAACGTCGGACGACCCTGGCCGGGATGCGGTCGCGGCTCAAGGCACAATGCGGTCATGCCAAACATTGCATCCATCCTAAAAAGCGAAATCGCCCGGGTCGCTCGCAAGGAAGTTCGCGCGGAGACGCTGCAACTCAAAAAGGCCGTCGGCGCGTACCGATCCCAAATCGCGATGCTGAAGCGCCGCGCGCAAGCGCTCGAACAGCAACTGCGCGCGCTCGGCAAGCGGGGATCGAGGGCAGCCCCCGATCCCGCCGCCGATGACGGCGGCGGCGGGTCTGGATCGTTCCGCTTCAGCGCCAAGGGCTTGAAGTCGCACCGCAGGCGCCTGGGGCTGTCGGCACACGACTGTGGCGTGTTGCTCGGCGCGTCCGGCCAGTCGGTCTACAAGTGGGAAGACGGCAAGGCGCGGCCGCGCGCGAAGCACCTGCCGGCGATCGCGGCTCTGCGCACGCTCGGCAAGAAGGACGCCGCCAAATTGCTGGAAGAGCGCCGCTAGACGGCGCTGCAGTCACTGGCCCAGCGGGCCGCGGCGGCGCCTGGGCAGCCGCGGCAGCAACATGCCGACCTGCTCTCGGTAGGCGCGGTAGCGCTCGCCGAATTGTGCAACCAGGTCGCGCTCCTCGAACCAGATGCCTACCAGGATGTAGCCGGTGGCGGCGAGCGCGAACAGCAGGTGGCCGGCGCTCATGTGCGGCGTGGCCCAGAAGCCGAGCACGAAGCCCAGGTAGAGCGGATGGCGCACGTGGCGATAGAGCAGCGGCGTGCGGAACTCCGGCGCCGGGGCCTCGAAGCCGAACAGTGGCGCGAACACCTGGCGCAGGCCGAACAACTCGAAGTGGTTGATCAGGAACGTGCTGACGAGCACGATCGCCCAGCCGACGCCGAACACCGCCCACAGCAGCGTGCGCGCGACGGGATTCGCGACGTGCCAGACCACCGGCTCGGCGATCGGCCGCCACTGCCACAGCAGCAGCGCCAGCGCGGCCGTGGCTGCGAGCACGTAGGTGCTGCGCTCCAGCGACTCGGGCACGACGCGAGTCCACCAGCGCTTGAAGCCGTGCCGCGCCATCACGCTGTGCTGCACGGCGAACAGCCCCAGCAGCGCGAGATCGACGACCACCGCCTCGAGCATCGGGGTTGCCGGGCCGCCATCGATGCCTGTGGGCACGAACATGTCGCCGATGAAGCCGACGGTGTAGGCGAAGGTGGCCGCGAAGAACACGTAGGCGAGCAATCCGTACAACAAGCCAATGGCGGCCATGATGAGGCTCCAGCTGGAAAGGGTGAGGGTGAGGCGACGCGTCAGCGTGCCGCCGAGGGGGTGGTCTCGCTCATCGTGCCCAGTGGCGGTTTTCGAGCACCTGCGCAATGCGCAGGGCCGCGCGGGCCGCGCCGTCGGTCTCGACCGGCCGGTAGCGTACCGGCTCGTGCATGATGGCCAGTGCGCGCTCGGCCAGGGTGTCGGGGTCGAGGGTCGCATAGTCGAGCGAACGGTCGGCACCGTAGTTCGCCAACCGCTTGCGCACATGCACGCACTGCTCGAAGTGGCGTTGCAGCGGAAAGCTCAGGAACGGCCGCCGTGTCGCCACCAGCTCCATCGTGGTCGACAGGCCGCCCTGAACCAGCGCGAGGTCGCAGCACGCCAGGTGTTCGAACAGGTTGTGCACGTAAGGTCTGATCTCCAGGCCCGGCTGGGGCGCGAAGTCGGCGCCGTCCATGCGCGGGCCGGTCACCAGGATCAGGCGCAGTTCGGGCACGGCCCGCTTCATGCGCGGAAAAGCCTCGACGATGCGCTTCAGCAGGTGGCGCCCCGTGGCCGTGCCGCCGACGGTGGCGATGGCGATCCGCTCGTCGCGGCGGTAGCCGTGCTGCGCGCGCAGCCGTTCGGTGTCGGCCAATGCCTTGGGGTCGAACGGCAGCGCGTAGCCGCAGTAGCAGAAGTTCTTGTCGGTCCACTCGCGGATGCCGGGCAGGCCGGGGCCGAACGGATCCTCGGTGACGTCGTCGCGATTGCCGACGAAGATCGCGGCGTCGCGCACGTAGGGGTACCGTGCCACGTGCTCGATGTCATCGGCGTTGCGGTCGGCGCACAGGAATGCCTCGCGTTCGTTGCCGTCTTCCATCGGCAGGCAGCCGACGAAATCGGTCAGGAAGACGAACGGCTGCCGCTTCAGCTCGGGGTTCTCGTGGTAGTGGTAGTCGACGTCCCACGCTTCGTCGCCGATCACGATGTCGTAGTGCTCGGCTTCGACGAGGTCGACGAAGGTCATGAAGTTGCTGGTCATGATCTCGTCCATCGTGCGCAGCGCAAAGAACGCGCTCAGGTCGTGCTCGCCGGCCACGCTTTCGAAGTGGCGGCTCTCGTTGGCCAGCCGCCCCGTCATCGGATGCAGCCTTTCGCCCTCGCGCTCGAGGTAGCGCGCGGCCGGATCGACGGTGAACCAGTCGATCTGCAGATCGGGCTGCAGCGCCCGCAGCTCGCGCGCGATCGCCAGATCGCGTTGCGCGTGGCCGAGCCCGATCGGGCTCGAGATGAACAGCGCCTTGCGCGGACGACGCATCGCGCGCGTCCACGTGCGTTGCGGGGCCGGACCGGCGACGAACTCGCGCAGCGCGCGGTTGAACACCGCCGGGTCGCGCGCCGCCGTCACGTGACCGCCGCCGGCGATCGTCAGCAGTTTGGCACCGGGCACCAGCGCGTGGATCTCCTGGCCCTTGGCGTACGGCACGCGGCGATCCCCGTCGCCGTGGATGACGAGGGTGGGGCAGTGCACCTGGCGCGCGTAGTCGCGCACGTCGCGGTTCATCCACGCCTTGCGCACCCACTGCATCACCTCGCGCCGCGTGGCCCAGCCGTAGCGCACGCCGTCCTCGTAGGGCATGGTGGAGTGCGCCTCGGTGAACAGGTTGCTCATGAAGTGGTCGACGTAGGCGGCCCAGTCGCGGTCGAGCAACTCGCCCTCCTGGTTCATGCGCTTGACCACCGCGTCGCCCTGCACCAGCGACTCGGCGAAACCGCCCGCGGTGATCACGTGCGACACCCGCTGCGGGTGCTCGGCGGCGTAGCGCAGCACGGTCATGGCCGCCGCCGAGATGCCCACCAGGGCCACGCGGTCGGCATCGGCCGCGTCGAGCACGGCGCAGAAGTCGGCGTAGAAATGGTCGAACGAATAGGCGTCCTGGCCTTGCGGACGGTCAGAGCGGCCGTTGCCGCGGCCGTCCATCGTGATCACGCGGAAATGCTGCGACAGGTACGGCACGGTGCCCTTGAGCATCTGCGAATGCACGATCTGGAATGGCGGCGCGAACGCCAGCCAGGGCCCGCTGTCGCCCCAGATCGCGTACCAGATCCTCACGCCGTCGCGTCCGACGATGCCTTCGCGCGCCGGTTGCACCGTGTGGAAGGGTATGCGGTCTTCCGCGGGCACCGCGCCCGCCTCGGGCAGCGGGCCGGCAACTCGCGCGAATCGTTCGGGTGTGGACATCAGCGCTTTCCTCGTGTCGATGCGCTGCGGCGGGGTGCCGCCTTGACGGCGGTGCGGCTGCCCGCGCGCTTGGGCGCAGCGGGCCGGGAGACGCCGGCTTGGATGCCGCGCGGACGCTTCGGGGCGTCGAGCGAGCGCAGCAGCCATTGCACCGCGTCGAGCGCGGCCTCGTGCTGCGCGCGCGCGTCCTTCATGTCGAGCAGGTCGGCGAACTCCATGCCGACCCAGAAGTAGGTGATCCAGCAGACCAGCACCTCCGCGGTGAACGGCGCCGGCAGTTTCACGCCCTGGGCCTGCAGCGTGGCCAGCGCGGCGCGTACCGCATCGAGGACCACCTGCTTCCAGGCCAGGAGGCGCGGCAGGAAGGTCGCGCGCAGGCCGCGGTTGGCCAGGCTGGCAGCCCACAACTCGGCCTGCACGCGCACGAAGCCCGACGCCAGATCGTCCTCGTAGAAGCGGCGCGCCTCGGCCCACTTGTCGGCGAAGCCGCCGGCGGCGCCATACATCGTGGCCTGGCGCGCCAGCAGGCGCTGGTTGGCAGCGTCGAGTACTTCGATCACCAGCTGGTCCTTGGTGCGGAAGTGGTAGTTGATCAGGGCGTGGTTGACGCCCGCGTCTTTGGCGATCTCGCGCACGCTCAGCGCCGCATAGCCTTCGGTGGCCAGACGCCGGAACGCCGCCTCGAGAATCTTGGTGCGGGTGTCGCCGCTGTCGTGCTCGAACAGCCGGGGTTCCGGAGCGGCGCGAGCGGACGGGGGTCGATCCATGATTGAACGATCGGTTTATACGAGTGTTTAAATTCTGGCTGCTGAGGCGCCTCGTTGTCAAGCCCGCGGCGACCGGCCGCGCCCGGCGTACGGTCTTTGCGCGCCGCGCGCCGCCCGGAGACCTGCGGCCACAATGGCGCCCTCGATCGCCTCAGGAGCGCCTCCATGTCGGTGCCAGCCATTCCGCTCGACGCCCAGGTCGTGCACGCCTTGTCCGCGGTGTCGACGGCGACGCTGACCACCGTGCTGCTGAAGCACGGTCTGCGCAACGTGTGGCTGCGCGGCACGCGGCCGCTGCGACCCGACCAGCCGCGGTTGATCGGCCGCGCGTTCACGCTGCGCTTCGTGCCGGCGCGCGAAGACCTGGCCACACCGGCGTCGTGGGGCAGCCCGATCTCGACGCGCGCCGCGATCGAGGCCATGCCGGCCGGTTGCATCGCCGTGGTCGGCGCGCTCGCCACCACCGACGCTGGCATCTTCGGCGACATCCTGGTGGCACGCATGCGCCGGCGCGGCGTGGCCGCACTGGTCACCGACGGCGTGGTGCGCGACGTCGCGGGCGTACTCGGCACCGGCCTGCCGGTGTGGTGCCAGGGCACCGCGGCCCCTCCGTCGGTGGCGGGGCTCACGTTCGTGGGTTGGCAGGAGCCGATCGACTGCGGTGGCGTCGCCGTGTTCCCCAACGACGTGATCAGCGTCGACCAGGACGGCGCGGTGCTGATCCCGCAGGCGCTGCTCGACGAGGTGATCGCCGCCGCGGTCGAGCAGGAGCAGCTCGAGGGCTGGATCATGGATCAAGTGGACGCCGGTGCCGCGCTGCCCGGCCTGTACCCGCCGAACGACGACAACAAGGCGCGCTACCAGGCGTGGGTCAAGAGCCGGCGGGGCGACCGCTGAGCCGCCGCGCCGGTGCGCGCCAACCAGATTGCCCATCCGCGAGGAGATTGCCCATGATCGAGCACCACATCGACATCCCGACCAGCGACGGCGCGATGAACACCTTCGTCGCGCATCCCGACGAGGGCGGCCCGTTTCCGGTGGTGCTGTTCTACATGGACGCGCCCGGCAAGCGCGAGGAACTGCACGACATGGCGCGGCGCATCGCTGCCGTGGGCTACTTCGTCGTGCTGCCCAACCTGTACTACCGGCGCACGCGACAGTACGAGCTGAAGGAACGCACCGAGGCGAACATGGCGGTGATGTTCGAGCACATGCACTCGCTCGGCTACAAGACCACCGTGTGCGACACCGAGGCGATGCTGGCGTACGTCGACGCGCAGCCCGACGCCGACAAGGCCCGCATCGGCGCGGTCGGCTATTGCATGAGCGGGCCGTTCGTCGTCTGGGTCGGCGGGGCGTTCCCCGAGCGATTGCGTTGCATCGCGTCGATCTACGGCGCCAACATGGTCAACGACAAGCCGACGTCGCCGCACCGCATGGTCGGCAAGCTGAAAGGCGAGGCGTACTTCGCCTGCGCCGAGATCGACAAGTGGGCGTCGAAGGCGCAGGTCGAGCAATTGCAGGGCGCGCTGCTGGATGCCGGCGTGCGGCACCGCGTCGAGTGGTACCCGGGCGCCGAGCACGGCTTCGCGTTCCCGCAACGCCACTGCTACGACAAGCCTTCGGCGGAGCGGCACTGGGTGCGGTTGTTCGCGCTGTTCGAACGCAACCTGCGCGCGGCGCGCGCCTGAGCGGCGGTCAGCGGTCGCAGTGACCGGGTGCCACCGGGTGGCGGGCCTTGACGCAGCGTCCGACCTGCACGTCCATCACGCGCAGCGCGCCGGCATCGCTGCGCCACGCCACCACGAACGGCTTCGGCTGGCCCGACGCGGTCACGGCGTAGGCGTAGGCCATCAGGCCCTCGGTGCCGTCCTCGAAGCTGGCCGTGGTGACGCGCATCGACCCATCCAGCCGCGCGTAGTCGGCGAAGAACGGGATCACTTCGGTGTTCAGGTAGTGCCGGATCGCGAGTTCGCCATTGGCGCGCACCGACACGTCGTCCATCGCACCGAACAACGCATCGGAGTCGTTGGTGGCCGCCAGCCGCGCGAAGGCATCGACCGTGGGTTGGTGGTCGACCGCATGGATCGATGGCTTGCGCAGCGCGAGCACGTTGCCGCGGCGCTGCGCCGCGTCGTCGCCGTCGGCCGCCGCGTGGCTGCCCCACACGCCCAGTGCAAATGTCGCGGACAACAGGATCGCGACGAGTCGGGGTTTCACTGCGAGGATCGGGCTTGAGTCGGGGGCGCGGGCCACACTGTCGTCTGCGATGGCATGCGCCGTCAATGACCCGCGTTGCGAATTCGCCGGGCTTGCGGTGCTTTTTCGCTGTCGTCGCGGCGCGCCACAATCGGCATCGGACGGCCGCGCCGGCGGCCACCGGCACGCGAGGAGAACATGGCCGATCCAGACGACGACGCAGCGGCTGACACCCGGGCCAAGGGCGCGGGCATGCGCCGCGGCCTCACCAGCTATGGCGACGCCGACTTCTCGCTGTTCCTGCGCAAGGCGTTCATCAAGGGCGCGGGCTACAGCGACACGGCGCTGGATCGCCCGGTGATCGGCATCGCCGACACCGGCAGCGGCTACAACCCCTGCCACGGCAATGTGCCGCAGCTGCTGGAGGCGGTGCAGCGCGGCATCCTGATGGCCGGCGGCCTGCCGGTGCGCTTCCCGACCATCTCGCTGCACGAGAGCTTTGCGCACCCGACCAGCATGTTCCTGCGCAACCTGATGGCCATCGACACCGAGGAGATGATCCGCGCGCAGCCGATGGATGCGGTGGTGCTCGTCGGCGGCTGCGACAAGACGCTGCCCGCACAACTCATGGGCGCCGCGAGCG
>DATJYZ010000139.1:0-8097 GCA_035499355.1 Burkholderiaceae bacterium
CGGCACAGCCCGACGACGACACCATCCGCGCCGACCGCGTGTTGCGCTGGCCGCGCGATCACGGGGCGCATCCGTCGGCGCGCAACGAGTGGTGGTACGCCACCGGCTGGCTCGGCGACGGCGCCGCACCGATCGGCTTCCAGATCACGTTCTTCCGCCACCGCACCGGCTTGGCCGACACGCTGCCGGGCCGCTTCGCGCCGCGCCAGCTGCTGTTCGCGCACGCGGCGCTGAGCGACATCGCTGCCGGCACGCATCGACAGGCGCAGCGCACGCAGCGCTGGTCGGGCGACGAGCAGGCACTCGACGCACACGCCCTGCGCGCCGACACCGACGTGCGGATCGGCCCGTGGTCGCTGCAGCGAGAGGCGGACCCCGGCGGGGATCGCTACCGCGCGCGTGTCGGTGGCGCCGACGCACCGTTCGCGCTGCAGTTGGAGCTGGCCGCGACGCAGCCGCTGCTGCTGCAAGGCGCGGACGGCTATTCGCGCAAAGGCCCTTTGCCGCAGCAGGCCAGCCACTACTACAGCCAGCCGCAGCTGCGCGTGCAGGCCCTGCTCGAACGCGACGGCCAACGCATGTCGCTGCCCGGCCGGGCCTGGCTCGATCACGAATGGAGCGACGAGTATCTGCCAGCCGACGCCGTGGGCTGGGACTGGATCGGCATCAACCTCGACGATGGCGGCGCGTTGATGGCATTTCGCCTGCGACGTGCCGACGGCAGCGCGCTATGGGCCGGCGGCAGCCAGCGCAGTGCCGATGGCCGCACGCGCACGTTCGAGCCAGGCGATCTGCGCTTCACGCCGCAGCGCTGGTGGACCAGCGCGGCTTCGCAGGCGCGCTATCCGGTGCAGTGGGCGATCGACACGCCGGCGGGCCGCATCACCGTGCGTGCCCTGATGGACGCGCAGGAGCTCGACGGCCGCCTGAGCAATGGCGCGATCTACTGGGAGGGCCTGGCCGATCTTCTCGACGGCCGAGGCCGCCGCATCGGCCGCGGCTATCTCGAGATGACCGGCTACGCCAGGCGCCTATCGATGTAGTGGCGCCGTGCGCCAAGCGAGCACCCCGGATCCGGCTTCGCCGGGCCGCTGGTGCCGCCCGTTCGAGAGGAGGCCGCTGCTAGCTAGGCGGCCGCGGGGGTGGCCACCTCCTGCGCGATCAGCTGCGCCAGCACGCGGCGGAAGTGCGCCAGTGGCGCGTCGGCGGCGATCGGGTGCATGCGAAACACCGGGTCGGCGTCGAACGTGCGCTGCTGCTGCTCGATGATCGCCTTGTCCTCGTGGAAGCCCTCGACCATCGAGTCGTGCAGCGACAGCGCGATCGTCGGGTCGTCGAGGTTCCAGTTGTGCAGGTAGTTCCAGAAGAAGTGCGTCGTCTTCGCCGTCTCCGGGGTGAAGAACTGGCAGTTGCGGTACTGCCTGGCTTGCGAGACGTCGCCGCGCTCGATGCCAGAGCCCGCCGGCGCGAAGCCCGACTCGAGGAAGAAGATGCCTGGGATGTGCATCGTGCCGACGTTCCAGCGGTCGATGCGCGCGTCGCTGCGCGTCACCTTGCGGTGGAACGGCGGCACCTCGGCGTTCATGTGCATGCGCTTGACGCGAAATCCGCGCGGCTGGCGCTCGACCTCGACCGGCTTGGTCTTGAACGCGTACTCCTCGGATCCACCGAGCGTGTGCCGGTGCACGAACGCCAGGTGGGCGAAATCGGCCAGGTTGTCGACGATCAGCAGGTAGTTGGCGTCGTAGTGCAGGTAGTCGGGCACGCCGCGCCAGCCCGGCTCGCGCAGGTACGGGAAGTCGACGATCAGATCGGGGTCGGCCTTGTCGGCCTCGCCCATCCAGATCCACACCAGCGTGTCGCGCTCGAGCACCGGATGACTGCGCACGCCCATGCCTTTGGGAACCACGTCCTGGCCCGGGATCTGCACGCAGGCGCCCGTGCCGTCGAACTTCAGGCCGTGGTACATGCAGCGCAGGCAGTCGCCTTCGAGGCGGCCCATCGACAGGCGCGCGCCGCGGTGGCAGCAACGGTCGTCGAGCGCGACCACGCGCCCGGAGTCGCCCTTGTAGAGCACGATCGGCTGGCCGAGGATCGTGCGCGCCAGCAGCCTGCCGTCGATCAGCTCGTGGGACCAGGCGGCCACGTACCAGCAGTTGCGCAGGTATTCGTCGTGCAGATGCAGGTCGTCGCCGGCCATGCGCATGGTGAGTCTCCTCGAACGGCGCCGCCGTGCAGCGGCCAGGCGCATCGTAGCGCCGACGAGGGCCGCCTTCGTGCGGCCTGCGGGTCGGCTACTTCGAGGTCTCGCGGTGCGCTTCGCCGCTGCGGCGCGGCCGGATCGGCGCGGCGCGTACGCAGTTGCGACCGGCCTTCTTCGCGGCGTAGAGCGCCAGGTCGGCATCGTGCACCAGCGCGTCGAGCGTGCGGTCGTCGCCGCCGTACGACGCGACGCCCACGCTGACCGTGATGCCCACCTTCTCGCCGTGCCAGTCGAGCCGCCCGCCGGCCACGCGCTCGCGGATGCGTTCGGCGACATCCAACGCACCCAGCGGATCGGTGTGGGGCAGCAGGATCACCAGTTCCTCGCCACCGAAACGCGCCATCAGGTCGGTGGTGCGCAGCGTCGCGCGCACCGCACGCGCCACCGCCACCAGCAGCTTGTCGCCGCACAGGTGGCCGTGCAGGTCGTTGATCGCCTTGAAGTTGTCGGCGTCGATCAGCAGCAGCGCGCTCTCTTCGCCGTAGCGCTTGCAGCGCTGCCACTCGCGCTCGGCGATCTCGAAGAAGTAGCGCCGGTTGTGGACGCCGGTGAGCGCATCCTGCGTCGCCAGGACCGCCAGCCGCGCACGCGCGCGCTCGAGCTGGAACAGCAGCCGCAGCACGAACGCCCCGATGCTCGGCACCAGGATCAGCGCCGACAGCGCGCCCACCTGCGCGGCCGCCGCGGGCGACCCCTTGCCGAGCGCCATCACCAGCAACGGCGCCAGCATCGCGAAGATCGGCACCAGCACCACCGTGACCAGCACCAGCGAGGGCATGTAGCCGAGCTGCACGAGCGTGCGGCTGGCGCGGGTGATCCAGTCCGACTGTGACGGCAGTTCGTGCGACACGATGGAATGATTATCACCGTCTGCCACAAACGCGCCATCGCACCAGCCACCACGTTCGCAGTGCGCCACGCCGCCCATCGGATGCGACCCCCTCATTCGAATGCCCGAAAGTTCCTCAGTCGGTGCAAAACACGCAATGCCGGCGGCGATGCGGCCAAGCCGCCCCGGACCGCCGCCACGGGTCTGCCTGACACCGCGGCCGGTTTGCCGCGGCGGTCGGCCTCGCGGGTGCCGAACGGCGCGCCACGGCGCGCGCCTTAGACTGCCGCGATGGCTGCCGACCCCACCCCTGCCTGGCGCGTTGCCGGCGCCCCAGTTCGGGCGCCGGCGTCGAAGGGTTCGCCGCGCTCGTTGTCGGGGCTGCTGCCGTTCCTGCGGCCGTACCGCGTGCGCATCGTGCTGGCGTTCGTGTTCCTGGTCGGTGCTGCGGTCAGCACGCTGGTGCTGCCGGTGGCGTTGAAGTCGCTGATCGACCAGGGCCTGCTCGCCGCCGACCCTGGCGAGCGCGTGATGGCGCTGCGCGAACACTTCGTCGCGCTGTTCTTCGTCGGCGCCGCGCTCGGCGTGTTCTCGGCCGCGCGCTTCTACATGGTCACCTGGATCGGCGAGCGCGTCACCGCCGATCTGCGCAACGCGGTCTACGCGCACGTGCTGCGCCAGAGCCCGGAATTCTTCGAGACCACGCAAACCGGCGAGGTGCTGTCCCGATTGACCACCGACACCACGCTGGTGCAGACGGTGGTCGGCTCCAGCCTGAGCATGGGCCTGCGCAACACGGTGATGGGCATCGGTGCGCTGGCGATGCTGGTGATCACCAATCCGTACGTGATGACGCAGGTGCTCGGCATCCTGGTGCTGGTGGTGCTGCCGTCGCTGCTGTTCGGCCGCCGTGTGCGGCGGCTGAGCCGTGCCAGCCAGGACCGCGTGGCCGATTCCAGCGCCATCGCCGCCGAGGTGCTCAACGCAATTCCCGTCGTGCAGGGCTTCGTGCAGGAGCCGCACGAGACGCGCCGCTTCGATCGTTCGACCGAGGAGGCGTTCGACACCGCGCGCAAGCGCACGCGGGTGCGCGCGGCGCTGGTGGCGTTCATCATCACCGCAACCTTCGGCGCGCTGCTGTGGGGCCTGTACCAGGGCACGCAGGCCGTGCTCGCCGGCAAGATCAGCGCCGGCCACCTCGGGCAGACGGTGGTCTACGTCATCATCCTGGTCAGCAGCGTCGCCGTGCTGTCCGAGGTCTACGGCGATCTGCTGCGCGCCGCCGGTGCCACCGAGCGCCTGATGGAGCTGCTGGCGGCCCGCTCGCCGGTGGCCGAGCCGGCGATGCCGCGCGCATTGCCCGACGTGAACGGTGGCTCGGCGGTGGCGTTCGAGCAGGTGACCTTCAACTACCCGTCGCGTCCGCTGCATGCCGCGCTGCGCGACGTCACGCTGCGCGTGCAGCCGGGCGAGACGGTGGCGCTGGTGGGCCCCAGCGGCGCCGGCAAGAGCACGCTGTTCCACCTGCTGCTGCGCTTCTACGACGCCAACTCCGGCACCGTGCGCCTCGACGGCATCGCGGTGCGCGACCTCAAGCTTGCCGACCTGCGCGGCCGCATCGGCATCGTGCCGCAGGACAGCACGGTGTTCTCCACCAGCGCGATGGACAACATCCGCTACGGCCGCCCCGGCGCCAGCGACGCCGAGGTGGTGGCGGCCGCACGAGCCGCGTTTGCACACGATTTCATCAGTGCGCTGCCCGAGGGCTACGCCAGCTTTCTCGGCGAGCGCGGCGTGCGCCTGTCGGGCGGCCAGCGGCAGCGCATCGCGATCGCACGCGCGATGCTGAAGAACCCGCCGCTGCTGCTGCTTGACGAGGCCACCAGCGCGCTCGACGCCGAGAGCGAGCGCATGGTGCAGGCCGCGCTCGAGGCGGCGATGAAAGACCGCACGACGCTGGTGATCGCGCACCGGCTGGCCACCGTGCAACGCGCCGACCGCATCGTCGTGCTCGACGGCGGCCGCATCGTCGAAACCGGCAAGCACGCCGAGCTGGTGGCACGCGGCGGCCTGTATGCCCGTCTGGCCGCGATGCAGTTCGAGCTCGAGCCGGCGGGGGAGCCCGTGCGCTCCTAGAATCGGCGGCATGAGTTCATCGCGCCCGGTCCGCTCGCAGTACGAGGACTTCATGCGCCACGTGTTCACGCACGGCGTGCCAAAGACCGACCGCACGGGCACCGGCACGCGCAGCGTGTTCGGCCACCAGATGCGTTTCGACCTGCGCGAAGGCTTCCCGCTGGTCACCACGAAGAAAGTGCACTTCAAGAGCATCGCGCTGGAGCTGCTGTGGTTCCTGCGCGGCGAGTCCAACGCCAACTGGCTGCGCGAGCGCGGCGTCACGATCTGGGACGAGTGGGCCAGCCCCGAAGGCGAGCTCGGGCCGGTGTACGGCGTGCAGTGGCGCAGCTGGCCCACGCCCGATGGCGGCCACATCGACCAGATCGCGCAGGTGGTGCGCCAGCTGAAAACCGACCCCGACTCTCGGCGCATCATCGTCAGCGCCTGGAACGTGGCCGACATTCCGAAGATGGCGCTGGCACCGTGCCACGCGTTCTTCCAGTTCTACGTGGCTCCTGGCGATGCGCCGGGCGCGCCGCGTCGGCTGAGCTGCCAGCTCTATCAACGCAGCGCCGACATCTTTCTCGGCGTGCCGTTCAACATCGCCAGCTATGCGCTGTTGACGCATCTGGTCGCACAGCAATGCGACCTCGGGGTCGGCGACTTCGTCTGGACCGGCGGCGACTGCCACATCTACAGCAACCACGTCGAGCAGGTGACGACGCAGCTCGCGCGGCAGCCGTTCCCTTATCCGCAGCTGCGGTTGGTGCGCAGACCGCCGTCGATCTTCGACTACGCGTACGAGGACTTCGAGCTCCTCGAATACGAAAGCCATCCGGCGATCAAGGCGCCGGTCGCTGTCTGAGCGCTCGCGCGACCGCCGCTCGCGGACACAACGTCTTGTGACAGGCCGTGCTCGCGCGGCGGGACAATCCCGCCCGCTTGCTGCGTACACGCACGCCACCACAGGGAGCCCGCATGACGACGCCTGCCATCAACCGCAGCACCGGCTGGATCCGGCTGCTGGCCCTGTGCGCGGCGGTGTCCGCCTGCGGTGGCAACGACAGCGCTGCCCCCGCACCGGCGCCCGCACCTGCACCGGCGCCGTCCCCGGGGCCTGCCCCCGCCCCCGGCCCAGACACCCAAGCGCCGACGGTCGCGTTCACTGCCCCGTCGGCCTTGGCCGATGGAATCGCGAATCCGTTCCAGATGACGGCCACGGCCACCGACAACGTTGGCGTCGCCAATGTGGAATTTCAGGTCGATGGGGTCACCGTAGCCAGCGTGACGTCGAGCCCGTATGCGGCCAACGTGGACACCACGTTGTATGCCTCGGGGCAGCACGTGTTGCGCACGCGCGCGAGCGATGCCGCAGGCAATCAATCGGCCTGGGCGGCGCTCACCGTGCGTTTCGGCGG
This sequence comes from Burkholderiaceae bacterium, assembly GCA_035499355.1. Lineage (GTDB taxonomy): Bacteria > Pseudomonadota > Gammaproteobacteria > Burkholderiales > Burkholderiaceae_C > JAEUPI01. The sequence goes on from DATJYZ010000139.1 coordinate 6,629, forward strand.
ATCGCGTGCGATGCCGAGCGGCTTCACGCGCAACACCAGCTTTGTCAGCGGACTGAGCAACGCCACCGCGATCGCACAGTTGCCTCAACCCGACGGACGCCTGCTGGTCACCCAGCAGGGGGGATCGCTGCTCGTCCGCCAGAGCAATGGTGCGGCGATCGGCACCATGCTGACGCTGGCGGTCGATTCGCAAGGTGAGCGCGGCTTGCTCGGCGTGACGCCGCACCCCAATTTCGTCAGCAACGGGTTCATCTACCTCTACTACACCACCACCGCTGGCGGCACGCACAACCGGATCAGTCGCTTCACGGTCAACGGGAACACGGCCAGCAGCGAATTGGTGATCGCCGACTTGCCCGCGCTGTCGAGCGCCACCAACCACAACGGCGGCGCGTTGCACTTCGGCATCGATGGCAAGCTGTATGTCGCGGTGGGCGACAACGCCAACAGCGCGCAGGCGCCGAATCTGAGCCTGCCGTTCGGCAAGATGCTGCGGTTCAACGACGACGGCTCGATTCCCGGCGACAACCCGTTCTGCACTACGGCGGGCAGCTTGGCTTGCGCGGTGTGGGCACGCGGCCTGCGCAATCCGTTCACTTTTGCCGTGCGCGCCAGCGACGGGCGCATCCACATCAACGATGTCGGCGAGAGCACGTGGGAGGAGATCAACCTCGGCGCCCCCGGCGCCAACTACGGGTGGCCAGCGACCGAAGGCCCGACCACCGCCAGTGGGATCATAGGCCCGCTTTTCGCGTACGACCACAACAGCGCCCCAGACAACACGGCCGGCTTCTTCAACGGCTGCGCCATCATCGGTGGGGCGTTCTACCCCGACACCGGTCCGTTTCCACAGGGGTATCGCGGCAGCTACTATTTCACCGATCTGTGCAATCCGGTGATCGGCCGCATCGATCTGGCCAACGGCAATATGGCCTTCGCACTTGGCAGCGTATCGGGCTCTGGGTCTCCAGTCGGGATGGTGGTGGCCAACGACGGTGCGTTGCTGGTGTTGACTCAGACCAACATCGTCCGCTTCACGTCACCGTAGCCGTCGCGGGCGGGGTCGCGCATTGCAGCGACAATGCGCCCCGATGTCCGAGCGTCCTTACGAGCTGGTGTTGATCGCCGCGGTCGCGCGCAACGGCGTGATCGGGCGCGACGGTGCCTTGCCGTGGCACCTGGCAGCGGACATGCAGCGCTTTCGCGAGTTGACGCGCGAGTGCCCGGTGGTGATGGGCCGCCGCACGTGGGATTCGCTGCCGCCCCGCTACCGGCCGCTGCCCGGGCGCAGCAACATCGTCGTCACGCGCCGCGCCGGCTGGAGCGCCGAGGGCGCGCTGGCGGCGCCGTCGGTGCCGGCGGCGCTGCGCCTGGCGCAGCTGCGCCTCGGCCCGAGCAAGCAGGTCTACGTGATCGGCGGCGCACAGGTCTACCGCGACGCATTGCCGCTGGCCGACGCACTCGAGCTC
>DATJYZ010000140.1:0-2653 GCA_035499355.1 Burkholderiaceae bacterium
GATCTCGACGGCCGCATCGTCTCGCACCCGATGCTGCCGCTCACCCTGGTGTACGACCACCGCGTGATCGACGGCGCCGTGGGCGCCCGCTTCCTCGCCTTCCTCAAGCAGCAACTCGCCGAGCCGGCCGTGCTGGCGCCAGGGCAGTAGCGGTCGGCCTCGGTTGCCGAGATCGCATGAGAGCGCGCCGCCGCCGCGCGCGTTGCCCCTCTTCCAGCTCGAGCGAATGCGGGCCGAATCGGGGATTTGGCCGCCATCGAGCAGGACCACGCGCATGAGTTCGCGAGTGGCCGCTGGTCGCGATCTCGCCGCGAAAGCCGCGCTTGGATTCACCGGGAACAAGTGACGCGACGATGACGAGGGGAGCCCGCGCTTGCGCGGCGTCAACCCGTCGTTGCAAGGCAGTCGCACCGGTCGTCAACAATCCAGCCATGCAATCGGCACAAGCGTTCGGCCGTATCGCTTGGCTGGCGGCAGTTGTCGCCGCTCTCGTCGGCTGTGGCACTGCAAGGGCGGACGGGTCAATCTGGTTCGATGGCGAGCGACCCAACGCGCGGGCGCGTGAGGCGGTCGAGTTGCTCGCGGGTGCCGCCAGTCACGGCTTGGACCCGCGGGACTATGCGGCCGAGGCGCTGGGCCAGATGCTGGCTGGCGCCCAGCAGGCAGTGAGCGTCGATGCCGAGGTGATCGCGGCGATGGACCATCAGCTGAGCGTGACCTTCGCGCGCTACCTGGCTGACCTGCATCAGGGACGCATCGATCCCAGGCAGCTTCACAGCGGCTTCTCGGGCGCGCAACGCGAGGTCTTTGATGCCAACGCGGTGCTGCGGGCCGCGCTGGCCTCCGGTTCGCTGGTCGACGCGACACGCGCTGCCGCGCCGGCGGTGCCGCAGTATGAGCGGCTGCGCGAGATGCTGGCGCGCTACCGGGTGATGGCCAGCGATCCGGCGTGGCGCCAGCCGCTGCCGGGGCTGCCCGGCAGCACCGGCGCACGATCGACCAAGCTCGAAGCAGGCCAAGCCTACGCGGGCCTGCCGCAGCTCGCGCGGCGCCTGGAGCTACTGGGTGATCTGCCGCCACAGAGCGGGGCATCGGTCACGGTGTACGAGGGTGCGCTGGTCCAAGCCGTCAAGGCGTTCCAGCAGCGGCACGGGCTGGACGACGACGGCGTGATCGGCGTCGCGACGTTCGCTCGACTGCAGGTGAGCCCGGCCGCGCGCGCACACCAGATCGAGCTGATGCTCGAGCGTCTGCGTTGGACGCCCGTGCTGCAGGGGCCGCGCATGGTGGTGATCAACATCCCAGAGTTCGTGCTGCGCGCATACGAAGTACGGGACGGCCGCGTCGGCGTGCCGCTGACGATGAAGGTAATCGTCGGCAAGGCGGTGGCAATGCCGACGCCGCTGTTTGACGCCGACCTGCGGTTCATCGAGTTCAGTCCGTACTGGAACGTGCCGCCATCGATCGCACGCCATGAACTGGTGCCGCAGCTGAAGCGGCACCCTGAGCGCTGGAGCCGGGACGGCTACGAGTTCGTCGGCGCGGCTGGCCGAGTCGACGCGGTGTACTCGTCCGATGGGCTCGATGCCGTGGTCGCTGGCCACCAGCGCATCCGTCAGCGGCCCGGACCTCGCAATCCGCTGGGTGACATCAAGTTTGTGTTCCCCAACCAGGAGCAGATCTACCTGCACCACACGCCGACGCCTGACCTGTTCCAGCGCGGACGCCGCGATTTCAGCCATGGCTGCATCCGGGTCGAGCAGCCGGTTGAACTCGCGCTGTTCGTGCTGCATGGCATGCCGCAATGGACCGAGACCCGCGTCCGGCAGGCGATGGAGCGCGGCGAATCGGCTACGCTGCGATTGGCTCAACCGGTGCGCGTGCTGATCGCCTACGGCACGGCGCTGGTGAAGGACGGACGCATGCACTTCTTCGACGACATCTACGGTCAGGATCGCCTGCTCGACGACGCGCTGAAACAGAGCGCGCTGCAGCGGCAGCGCCCCACGGAGGCACGGTCATGATGCCGGCGACCGCGTGGTCTCGCCGTCGTGTCCTACGTCGCGGCATCGATGCCGTCGCGCTCGGCGCGCTGGCGCTGATCGGGACACGCGTGCGCGCAGCCGGCGCGCGCAGCCTGGCGATGGTGCACACCCACACCGGTGAGCGAATCGACATCGTCTTTGCGCTCGACGATCGGTATCAGCCGGCGGCTCTGGGCGCGCTCAATCGCTTCCTGCGCGATCACTACAGCGGGGATGTCGGCACCATCGACCCGCGGGTGTTCGAGCAACTGCACCGCACGCAGCAGCTGATCGGCAGCTGGAGGGTGTTCGAGGTGATCTCGGGCTATCGGTGTCCCGCCACCAATGCGCAGCTGCGCGCCACGCGTGGCGGCGGTGTGGCAAAGAACAGTCTGCACACGGAGGGCCGGGCGATCGACGTGCGGCTGCCCGGCGTGTCGCTGGCCGACCTGCGCGACGCAGCGCTGTCCCTGCAGGCCGGCGGCGTTGGCTACTACCCCCGCGAGCAGTTCGTCCACCTCGACACCGGGCGCGTGCGCACCTGGTGAGCGGGCGGTTGCGCGGTCGAGGGCAGCCTGTTCGTCGCCTTCGAACGCGTCAACCTTGGGTGCTCCGCGATGCGCTGCCGG
>DATJYZ010000141.1:0-10785 GCA_035499355.1 Burkholderiaceae bacterium
GAGCGCCAACAACGCCGGCGCGCAGACCTCGTTCATCCCGATGCTGACGCTGGGCATCCCGCCCAACGCGGTGATGGCGCTGATGGTCGGTGCGATGACGATCAAGGGCATCCAGCCCGGGCCTCAGGTGATGACCAGCAACCCGCAGCTGTTCTGGGGGCTGATCGCGTCGATGTGGGTGGGCAATCTGATGCTGATCATCCTGAACCTGCCGCTGATCGGCATCTGGATCAAGCTGCTGACGGTGCCCTACCGCTTTCTCTTCCCGGCGATCGTCGTGTTCTGCGGCATCGGGCTGTACACGCTGAACAACTCGAGCTTCGACGTCTACATCGGCGCCTTCTTCGGCATCGTCGGCTATGCCTTCTACAAGCTGGGCTGCGAGCCGGCGCCGCTGCTGCTGGGCTTCATCCTGGGGCCGATGATGGAAGAGAACCTGCGCCGCGCCTTGCTGCTCAGTCGCGGTGACTGGAGCACCTTCGTGACGCGGCCGCTGTCGGCCGGGCTGCTGCTCGGCGCGCTGGCGATGATCATCATCGTCGCGCTGCCGTCGATCAAGGCCAAGCGGCAAGAGGCGTTTGCCGAAGCGGATTAGGTCTCCCACCCCCGATGCGGCCTGGCGGCCGCCTCCCCCTCAATGGGGCCACACCTGCGGCCCGGCAAAGCCGGTTCCGCGGTGTGTGCCGGGGCGGGCTGAAGCACTTCGGCCGCAACGGCGGTGAACACCACTGCGACGTCCGGCACGGCATTGGGTGGTGCGCGCGATCTTCGGCACTATGCTTGGCGCCGAATGAGCACCGCGACGCTGGAGGACACCGACCTCGGTGCGATGGCACCGCTGCGCAACCCGACGTTCCGCATGCTGTGGATCGCCTGGTTGGCGGCCAACATCTCGCTGTGGATGCACGACGTGTCGGCGGCGTGGCTGATGACCACGCTGACCACCGACCCGGCGCTGGTGGCGCTGGTGCAGACCGCCTCGACGCTGCCGATGTTCCTGCTCGGGCTGCCCAGCGGCGCGCTGGCCGATATCGTCGATCGGCGGCGCTACTTCGCGGGTACGCAGCTGTGGGCGGCGACGATCGCGATCATCCTGATGGCGCTGTCGCTGGCCGGCGCGTTGTCGGCACCGCTGTTGCTGCTGCTGACGTTCTTGAACGGCATCACCATGGCGATGCGCTGGCCGGTGTTCGCGGCCATCGTGCCCAGCCTGGTGCCGCGCGCACAGCTGTCGGCCGCGCTCGGCCTGAACGGCGCGGCGATGAACGTGTCGCGCATCGTCGGCCCGGCGATCGCCGGCGCCATCCTGGCCAGCGTCGGCAGCGCGCTGGTGTTCGCGCTCAACGCGGCGGTGTCGGTGGCCGCGTTCTTCACCATCCTGCGCTGGAAGTCCGAGCGCAAGGACAGCGCGCTGCCCGGCGAGCGTTTCGTCGGTGCGATGCGCGTCGGCCTGCAATACGTGCGGCAGGCGCCGCGCCTGCAGGTGACGCTGCTGCGCATCCTGCTGTTCATGCTGCAGGTGTCGGGCCTGATGTCGCTGCTGCCGTTGCTGGCCAAGCAGCTGCCCGAGGGTGGCGCCGGCGCGTTCAGCGCGCTGCTCGGCGCCACCGGGCTGGGCGCCGTCGCGATGGTGGTCTACATGGGCCGCCTGCGCGATCGCATCGGGCGCGACCGCTCGATCACCAGCGGCGCGCTGCTGCATGCGGCCGCGGCCAGCGGCGCGGCGTTCGCGCCCAACCTGTGGCTGATGCTGCCGTGCATGTTCGTCGCCGGCGGCGCGGTGATCCTCACCGCCAACTCGATCACCGTCGCGGCGCAGCTGATGCTGCCCGATTGGGTGCGCGCGCGCGGCATGGCGCTGTACCAGATGGCGCTGATGGGTGGCGGCGCCGCGGGTGCGGCGATCTGGGGCCACGTGGCGGTGGGGCTGCAGGTGCGCGGCACCGTGCTGGCGTCGGCCGGCTTCGGGGTGCTGACGGTGCTGCTGACGCACCGCCTGTCGCTCGAGCGCGGCAACCCCGACGAGAACCTGCCGGCGCAGGTGTCGCCGCAACCCGAGCCGGCGATCGCGATCGATGGCCACGACGGTCCGGTGATGGTGACGGTGGAGTACCAGATCGACCCGGCGCGGGCGGCCGAGTTCGCCGAGGTGATGCAGCTGACGCGGCGTGCGCGATTGCGCCAGGGCGCCTTGTCGTGGGGGCTGTTCCGCGACGCCGCCGTGCCCGGACGTTACGTCGAATACTTCGTCGACGAGACCTGGTGGGAGCACCAGCGACGACTGGAGCGCTTCACCGCTGGCGACGCCGGGCTGCGCGAGCGGCGGCTGAGCTTCCACGTCGGTGCGCATGCGCCCGTGGTGCGTCGTTTGGTCGGTGAATCTCTGATCGATTGACCCGGCTGCCGGCGCGTGCAGGCCGCTCGCGACCGGGCGCCTTTGATCACACCGGCGGTCAGCTTTGCAGCGGGCCGCGCGCACGAGCGACTACGATGGGCGCTTCACTGCAGCGGGCTCCGACGATGCAACCGGCCTTCAACTACAAGACCAGCTATGCCACCCCGCGCCGCCCGGTGTTCGCGCGCAACATCGTCTCGGCGTCGCACCCGCTGGGGGCGCAGGCCGGCCTGCGCATGATCGCCGCCGGCGGCAACGCGGTCGACGCCGCGGTCGCCGCGGCGGCGGTGATGACGCTGGTCGAGCCGTGCAGCAACGGCCTCGGCTCGGATTCGTTCTGCATCCTGTGGGACGGGCACAAGCTGCACGGGCTCAACGCATCGGGCCCGGCGCCGGCGTCGTGGACGCCGCAGTACTTTCGCGATCAGCACGGCGGCGGCATCGCGCCGCCGGCGCGCGGCTGGGGCTCGATCACCGTGCCGGGCGCGGTGGCCTCGTGGGCCGCGTTGAGCCAGCGCTTCGGCAAGCTGCCGTTCGCCGACCTGTTGGCGCCCGCGATCGACATCGCCGAACGAGGCTACGCGGTGCCCGTGGTCATTCAGCAGAAGTGGCAGCTCGCCCACACGGTGAAGGAGCTGGTGTCGCAGCCGGGCTTCGCCGAGGTCTTCCTGCCGCGCGGCCGCGTGCCCGAGGTCGGCGAGCTGATGCGCATGCCCGGCGCGGCGCGCACGCTGCGCGCGATCGCCGCCACGCGCGGCGACGCCTTCTATCGCGGCGAGATCGCGCAGGCGATCGAGCGCCAGGCCAAGGCCCAAGGCGGCGCGCTGCGCGCGGCAGACCTGGCCGGCTACGAGCCGCAGTGGGTCGAGCCGATCGGCATCGACTACCGTGGCTACCGCCTGCACGAGATCCCGCCCAACGGCCAGGGCATCGCGGCGTTGATCGCGCTGGGCATCGCCGAGCACTTCGGCCTCGCCGACATGGCCGTCGACGGCGCGCAGGCCCAGCACCTGTTGATCGAGGCGATGAAGCTCGGCTTCGCCGACACCTATCGCTACGTGGGCGAGCCGTCGGCGATGAGCGTGACACCGGCGCAGATGCTCGACCCTGCCTACCTCGCGCAACGCGCCAGGCTGATCGACCCCAAGCGTGCGCAGACCTTCGACGCCGGCACCCCACCCAAGGGCGGCACCATCTACCTCACCGCCGCCGACGAGCGCGGCATGATGGTCAGCTTCATCCAGAGCAACTACATGGGCTTCGGCTCCGGCGTGTGCGTGCCCGAGTGGGGTGTCAGCCTGCAGAACCGTGGCCACGGCTTCTCGCTCGACCCCAAGAGCCCGAACGTGGTGGCGCCGGGCAAGCGGCCGTTCCACACCATCATCCCGGCCTTCCTCACCAAGGACGGTCAACCGCAGATGAGCTTCGGCGTGATGGGCGGCAACATGCAGCCGCAGGGCCACCTGCAGACGCTGGTGCGCATGATCGACCACCGGCAGAACCCGCAGGCCGCGTGCGACGCGCCGCGCTGGCGCTTCGACGGCGGCCTCAGCGTCGAGGTCGAGCCCGAGATGAGCCGCGACACCGTGCAGGGGCTGATCGCGCTGGGCCATCGCATCGAGCCGAGGTTCGACAGCTACATGGACCTGGGCGCCGGTCAGTTCATCTGGCGGTTGGGCGACCCGGGGGTCGAGGGCTACGTGGCGGCGAGCGATCCGCGGCGCGATGGGCTTGCCGCCGGCTTCTAGCGTGTCTTGGCGGGCTCTCACGCAGTGAGACCGGCAGATGCTTGATGTCCTGATCGTCGGCGCCGGCTTCGGCGGCCTCTACGGCCTGCACAAGCTGCGCAGCCAGGGCCTGCGCGTGCAGGTGATCGAAGCGGCGCCGAGCGTCGGCGGCACCTGGTGGGCCAACCGCTACCCGGGTGCGCGCGTCGACATCCAGAGCCTCGAGTACTCGTACTCGTTCGACGACGCGCTGCAGCAGCAGTGGCACTGGAGCGAACGCTACGCATCGCAGCCCGAGCTGCTGCGCTACGCCAACCACGTGGCCGACCGCTTCGACCTGCGGCGCGACATCCGCCTCGACACGCGCGTGATCGCCGCGCACTTCGACGAGCAGGCATCGCTGTGGCGCGTGCTCACCGACCGCGACGAGGCATTGAGCGCGCGCTTCGTGGTGATGGCGATCGGGCCGCTGTCGTCGCCCAACACGCCGGCGTTCCCCGGGCTCGACACCTTCACCGGCCCGGTGCTGCACTCGGCGCAGTGGCCGCACGAGCCGGTGGATTTCAGCGGTCGCGACGTGGCGGTGGTCGGCACCGGCTCGTCGGCGGTGCAACTGATTCCGATCGTCGCCGAGCAGGCGCGCACGCTCACCGTGTTCCAGCGCACGCCGGCGTACGCGGTGCCGGCGCACAACGGCCCGCTCGAGCCGGAGCGCGAAGCCCGCATCAAGGCCGACTACCCTGCCTTCCGTGCGCGCAACCGCCGCATGCGTGCCGGCTTCGGCTGCGAGCTGACGCCGCACCCGCTGCCGACCATGCAGGTCGGTGCCGAGGAGCGCGAGCGGCAGTTCGAGGAGCGCTGGGCCATCGGCGGCTTCAGCCTGCTCGGCGCGTTCGTCGACACGCTCACCGACATGCGCGCCAACGACGCCTGCGCCGAATTCGTGCGCGGCAAGATCCGACAGATCGTGCGCGACCCCGCGGTCGCTGAAGCGCTGTGCCCGACGCACCCGATCGGCTGCAAGCGCCTGTGCGTCGACACCGGCTACTACGCCACCTACAACCGGCCCAACGTGACGCTGGTCGACATCGGCGACGCGCCGATCGAGCGCGTCACGCCGCGCGGCCTGGTCAGCGGCGGCCGCGAGTTCGGCTTCGACACGCTGATCCTGGCCACCGGCTTCGACGCCTTCACCGGCCCGCTGACGCGCATCGACCTGCGCGGCCGCGGCGGTCTGCACATCCGCGACAAGTGGCGCGGCGGGCCGCTGAACTACCTCGGCCTCACGGTGGCCGGGTTCCCGAATCTGTTCAACCTGGTCGGCGCCGGCAGCACGTCGGCCTTCACCAGCGTGATCGTGGCGATCGAGCACCACGTGGACTGGATCGCCGGATGCGTCGCGTGGCTCGACGCGCACGGGCACGCGACGATCGAAGCCACTGAGGCCGCCGAGTCGGCGTGGGTCGCGTACGGCAACGCGATCGCGCAGCAGACGGTGTTCCCGCACTGCAACTCGTGGTACCTCGGCGCCAACATCGCCGGCAAGCCGCGCATGTTCATGCCGCTGGCCGGCGGCTTTCCGGCGTATGCCGATCGCTGTGCCGCGGCGGCGCGCGAGGGCTACGCCGGCTTCGCCATTCGCTGAGCGCACGGCGGCCGAAGAGGCCATGCTGTCCCGGCCGGCGGGCCGTCAGCCTTTATCATCGACCGCTCCGCCTCGTCTGGCGCACTGGCGCCGCTCCTTCCCCATGAGATTGCCTGCGTCGGCTGTCGGTCCCGGTGTTGTCGCCGCGCGGGCGGTGCTGTTGGTGGCGACCGCTTTGCTGCTCGCGGCCTGCGGCGCCAAGGAGGGTGGCTCCGCAGCCGCCGCGCCGGCCGGCCGGCCGGCGATGCCGCCGGCGCCGGTGGGCGTGGTCACGGTGCAGCCGCGTGCCGTGGCGCTGAGCACCGAGCTGCCCGGGCGCGTCGAGCCGCTGCGCATCGCGCAGGTGCGCGCGCGCGTCAACGGTGTCGTGCTCAAGCGCCTGTTCGTCGAAGGCAGCGACGTCAAGGCCGGACAGCCGCTGTTCCTGATCGACCCCGCGCCGTACCAGGCCGCGCTCGACCAGGCCAGCGCCGCGCTGGCCAAGGCGAAGGCCAACCGCGAGATGGCCACCGAGCTTGCCACCCGCTACAAGCCGCTGGCCGAGGCCAAGGCGATCAGCCAGCAGGACTACGTCAATGCCGAGTCGGCGCGTCTGCAGGCCGAGGCCGATGTGGCCGCGGGCCAAGCCGCGGTGCAGACGGCGAAGCTCAACCTCGCGTACGCGAGCGTCACGGCGCCGATCGCCGGCCGCATCGGCCGCGCTGCGGTGACCGAAGGCGCGCTGGTCAGCGCCGCCGAGGCGACCCTGCTGGCGACGATCCAGCAGATCGGCAGCGTCTACGTCAACTTCACGCAGCCCAACGCGGAGGTGCTGCGCCTGCGGCGGCTGATGGCGGCCAAGAAGCTGCGCAAGGTGCCCAACACCGAGGCGGCCGAGGTGCGCATCGTGCTCGACGACGGCAGCGAGCTGCCGCGCCCGGGCAAGCTGCTGTTCACCGACCTCACGGTCGACCCCACGTCGGGCCAGGTGACACTGCGCGCCGAGGTGCCCAACGCCGACGGCCTGCTGCTGCCGGGGCAGTACGTGCGCGTGCGCATCGCGCAGGCCGAGCTGCCGTCGGCGGTGCTGCTGCCGCAGCAGGCGGTGACGCGCACCGCGCAGGGCGACAGCGTGCTGGTGGTCGGCCCCGAGAACAAGCCGCAGACGCGCGCGGTGCAGCTCGGCGAGTCGCAGGGCAACAACTGGATCGTGCTGTCGGGCCTGCAGGCCGGCGAGCGCGTGATCGTCGAGGGCTTCCAGAAGATGATGGTGCCCGGCGCGCCGGTCAACCCGCTGCCGTGGTCCGGCGCGGCCTCGGGCGCCGCTTCGGGTGCGCCTTCGGGTGCCGCGGCGGCCGACGGCGGCAAGTCGTCCTGATCGGAGGCCGCTGGCATGGCGAGCTTCTTCATCGATCGCCCGATCTTCGCCTGGGTGATCGCGCTGTTCGTCCTGGTGGCCGGCGCGGTGTCGGTCAAGCTGCTGCCGGTGGCGCAGTACCCGACGGTGGCGCCGCCGTCGATCAGCGTGAGCGCCGTCTACCCGGGTGCATCGGCGCAGACGCTCGACGAGACCGTGATCAGCGTGATCGAGCAGGAGATGAACGGCTCGCCGGGGCTGATCTACATGGAGTCGGTCACGCAGGCCAACGGCACCGGCCAGATCACGCTCACCTTCGAGACCGGCACCGACCCCGCGCTGGCGCAGGTCGACGTGCAGAACCGCCTGAGCCGCGCCACGCCGCGCCTGCCGGTGGCAGTGACGCAGCAGGGCGTGCGCGTCGACAAGGCACGCAGCAACTTCCTGTTGTTCACGATCCTGTCGAGCGTCGACGGCTCGCTCGACCCGGTGGCGCTGGGCGACTACGCGTCGCGCAACGTGCTGCCGGAGATCCAGCGCATCGCCGGCGTCGGCCAGGCGCTGCTGTTCGGCACCGAGCGCGCGATGCGCATCTGGATCGACCCCGCCAAGCTGGTGGGCTACGGCCTGTCGGCCAGCGACGTCAACGCGGCGATCCGCGGCCAGAACGCGCAGGTTTCCTCCGGCACCATGGGCGACCTGCCGATCGTGCAGGGCCAGCAGATCAGCGCGACGGTGGTCGTCAACGGCCAGCTCGTCAACGAGGACCAGTTCGGCGACATCGTGCTGCGCGCCAACGTCGACGGCTCGACGGTGCGGCTGCGCGACGTGGCCCGCATCGAGCTCGGCGGCCAGAGCTACGCCACGTCGGCGCGGCTGAACGGCAACCCGTCCACCGGCATCGGCGTGCAGCTGTCGCCGACCGGCAATGCGCTGGCCACCGCCACCGCCGTCTACAAACGGATGGACGAGCTGTCGAAGTACTTCCCCAAGGGCGTGAAGTACGAGATCCCGTACGACAGCTCGCGCTTCATCCGCATCTCGATTTCGCAGGTGGTCGAGACGCTGCTCGAGGCGATGGCGCTGGTGTTCCTGGTGATGTACCTGTTCCTGCAGAGCTTTCGCTACACGCTGATCCCGGCCATCGTGGTGCCGGTGGCGCTGATGGGCGCGTTCACGCTGATGTTCTCGCTCGGCTTCACCATCAACGTGCTGACCATGTTCGCCATGGTGCTGGCGGTCGGCATCCTGGTCGACGACGCGATCGTGGTGATCGAGAACGTCGAGCGCATCATGAGCGAGGAGGGGCTCGACCCGCGCGCGGCCACGCGCAAGGCGATGGGCCAGATCACCGCGGCGATCATCGGCATCACGGTGACGCTGGCGGCGGTGTTCGTCCCGATGGCGTTCTTCGCCGGCTCGGTGGGCAACATCTACCGCCAGTTCTCGCTGGTGATGGTCAGCTCGATGATGTTCTCGGCCTTCCTCGCGCTGTCGCTGACGCCGGCGCTGTGCGCCACGCTGCTCAAGCCCGTGGAGGCCGGCCACCACCTCGAGAAGCGCGGCTTCTGGGGCTGGTTCAACCGCGGTTTCAAGCGCACCACGCACAACTACGAGGGCGGCGTCGCCTGGGTGCTCAAGCGCGTCGGCCGCGTGATGATCGTGTTCGCGCTGCTGGTGGCGCTGGTGGTGTGGATGTTCCTGCGCCTGCCGGCGTCGTTCCTGCCCAACGAGGACCAGGGCTACCTGATCGTCAACGTGCAGCTGCCGCCGGGCGCCACGCAGGGGCGCACGCTCGACGTGATGAAGCAGGTCGAGGGCTTCATGCTCAAGCAGCCCGAGGTGCAGAGCATGGTGGCGGTGATGGGCTTCAGCTTCTCCGGCCAGGGCCAGAACGCCGGCCTCGCCTTCGTGCCGCTGAAGGACTGGAGCGAGCGCAAGGGCCCCGAGCACTCGGCGCAGGGGCTGGCCGGGCGCGCCTTCGGCGCGTTGATGGGCGTGCGCGACGCCTTCATCTTCGCGCTGTCGCCGCCGTCGATCCCCGAGCTCGGCACCGCCACCGGCTTCAACTTCCGCCTGCAGGACCGCGGTGGCAACGGCCACGCCGCGCTGCTGGCGGCGCGCAACCAGATGCTCGGCATGGCCAGCCAGAGCAAGATCATCACCGGCGTGCGACCCGACGGCCTCGAAGACGCGCCGCAGCTGCAGATCGACATCGACCGCGACCGCGCGTCGGCGCTCGGCGTGTCGTTCGACGCCATCAACGTCGGGCTGTCGACCGCGCTCGGCTCGGCCTACGTCAACGACTTCCCCAACCGCGGCCGCCTGCAGCGCGTGGTGGTGCAGGCCGACGCGCCGTCGCGCATGCAGCCGGGCGACCTGCTGGCCATCAACGTGCAGAACGCGCAGGGCAAGCTGGTGCCGCTGTCGGCGTTCGCCACCACGCGCTGGGTGGTCGGCGCGATGCAGACCGTGCGCTACAACGGCTACCCGGCGATGCGCCTGGCCGGCGACGCCGCGCACGGCTACAGCACCGGCGAGGCGATGGCCGAGATGGAGCGCCTGGCCGCGCAGCTGCCGCCTGGCTTCGCGTTCGAGTGGACAGGCCTGTCGCGCGAGGAGCAGCTCGCCGGCTCGCAGACCACCGCGCTGATCGCCTTCTCGCTGCTGGCGGTGTTCCTGGCGCTGGCGGCGCTGTACGAGAGCTGGAGCATCCCGGTGTCGGTGATGCTGGTGGTGCCGCTGGGCGTGCTGGGCGCCATCCTCGGCGTGACGATCCGCGGCATGCCCAACGACGTGTTCTTCAAGGTCGGCCTGATCGCGGTGATCGGCCTGTCGTCGAAGAACGCGATCCTGATCATCGAGTTCGCGAAGGACCTGCATGCGCAGGGCAAGGGCCTGATCGAGGCCACGCTCGAGGCCTGCCACCTGCGCTTCCGCCCGATCCTGATGACCTCGATCGCGTTCATCCTCGGCGTCACGCCGCTGGTGGTGGCCTCCAGCGCGAGCTCGGCCAGCCAGCGCGCGATCGGCACCGGCGTGATGGCCGGCATGATCAGCGCCACCGTGCTGGCGGTGTTCTTCGTGCCGGCGTTCTTCGTCTTCATCCGCCGCATGTTCAAGGGCAGCGAACGGCAGCGCAAGATGTACGCGCACGAGCAGCTCGGCGGCGCGCCGGCCGCCAACACGGCGTCGAAGGACTGACGGCGATGACGCGCGCGTCCCGCATGCTGGTGCCGCTGTGTGCGGCGGCGGTGCTGGCCGCCTGTTCGTTCACGCCGACCTACGAGCGGCCGCCGCTGGCGGTGGCCGAGCGCTTTCCGACCGCGGCGCCCGACACCGCCGGCGGGCCGGCGGCCGCCGACCGCGACTGGCGCGAAGTCTTCACCGACGCGCGGCAGCAGCGGCTGATCGAGCTGGCGCTGCAGAACAACCGCGACCTGCGCATCGCGGCGCTCAACGTCGAGCAGGCGCAGGCGCGCTGGCAGATCCAGCACGCGAGTCTGTGGCCCACGGTCTACGCCGGCCTCGGCGGCAGCCGGCAGGCGCTGGCCAACGGCAACTCGGTCACCACCTACAGCGCGGGCCTGCTGGTCAGCGCGTTCGAGATCGATTTCTTCGGCCGCCTGCGCGCGCTGAGCGACGCCGCGCAGGCGCAGGCGGTGTCGGCCGAGGACGGGCG
>DATJYZ010000142.1:0-4090 GCA_035499355.1 Burkholderiaceae bacterium
GTGCTGTTCGACGACATGGAGTTCCTCGACGGCGACCCGCTGCCGATGAATCGCCTGATCCAGCCCAAGGTCGAGGCCGAGGTTGCCTTCGTCGTCGGCCGCGATCTCGGTGGCATGGCACCCAGCTTCGGCGAGTTCGTCGGCGCGATAGCCTGCGCGTTGCCGGCCCTCGAGATCGTCGACAGCGCGATCCGGGACTGGAAGATCACACTGGTCGACACGGTGGCCGACAACGCCTCGTCGGGCCTGTACGTGCTCGGCCCGCAGCCGGTCGCGCTCGGTGCTGTGGATCTCGCCACCGTCGGCATGCAGCTCAGTGTGAATGGCGATGCGGTGTCGATCGGCAGTGGCGCCGCCTGCCTGGGCCACCCGTTGCGCGCCGCGCACTGGCTCGCACGCGCGATGGCCGAGCGCGGGCAGCCACTCAAGGCTGGGCAGCTGATCCTATCCGGTGCGCTCGGGCCCATGGTGCCGCTGAAGGCAGGTGACCTGGTACAGGCCCGAGTCGGTGACCTCGGCACCGTCGGCTGCCGTATGGTTTGATTGCTCGCAGCAGGCTTCGTCGTTCGAACTATGTCGGCCCACTGATCGCGGCGAACCCGCCTCGATGAAGTCCTCGACCAACCGCTCGACCGTGGTGAAGGCGTATGGAAATTGCTGCGTATGTTTGAGCCATCCGGCGATCTGTTCGGGTGACCACCGCCGCCGCAGCTTGGCAGTCACGATCCGCGCCAGGTCTGTGTTGCTGGCTAGTTTGCAGCACTTGGGACGCAGCGCGCGATCCCAGGCGGCGTGGTCTGCGTCGGCGGCGCGATAGTCCGCTTGACCACCGTTGCGTCTGATCTCGCGGCTGACTGTCGATGGCGCACGCACGAGCCGTGCAGCTGTTGAACGAATCGAGTGGCCTTCGGCCACCGAGCGTGAGATCCCTCCCGTTCAGCCAGCGTCAGCGCAATCGGGGAGCGGCTGCGTCGCGGTGTTCGAAAGCCACCGGTCCGCTCAAAGATGCCTCGAACCGAGCCATGCGCGCCCTGGGGGCACGCGGCTTGATCAGCGCGGTCACGAAGCCCGCTTGTTCGCTTCGCGCCAGGCGGATGGTCTCGTATTGCGCAATGACCTTTGCCGCAGCCTCCTGGGCGCTCGCGAGCACGAAGTCGCTCAGCGTGCGCGCACCATCTGCAGCGCCTGCGTGGACAGCAAGAGGCGGTGGTCCGACCGGTTCTTGGTGTCCTTGAGCACGACCCGGGCGCCGGCGAGGTCGACGTCACCAACCTTGAGCGGCGGATAGCCCAGCTTCTTGTGGCCGTGGATCTCGACACCTCTGCATCCGGTGAGCAGCTGGAAGCGGCAGTAGTCGGCAGCGACTCTGGACGGTGCCTGGCCGGCCGCGTTCCACATCGCGCCCAACTCGGGCGCCGGAGGGCTATGCCATTTCCGCGTTCAGGCCAGCACCCAGTGCTTCAGCGCGGTCCCCCTTTGGCCTTGCCGCCGTCGCGATGATGCAATCGGTGGTGAGGACCAGAGCGGCGATGGAGGCCGCGTTCTGCAGCGCCAGGCGCGCGACCTTGACCGGATCCACCACGCCCATCGCCAGCATGTCGCCGTACTCGCCGGTCGCGGCGTTGTAGCCGAACCCTGGCGAATCGCTGCCGTCGACCCGATTGAGCACGACCGACGGTTCCTGGCCGGCGTTGGCCACGATGCAGCGCAACGGCTCTTCGAGCGCCTTCTGCACGATGCGCACGCCGCAGCTCTCGTCGAGGTTGGCACCCTCCATGTTTCGCAGCACGCGGCGCGCGCGCAGCAGCGCGACGCCACCGCCCGGCACGATGCCCTCGGCCACGGCGGCGCGGGTGGCGTGCAGCGCGTCCTCGACGCGCACCTTGCGCTCCTTGAGCTCGGTCTCGGTGGCTGCGCCCACCTTGATCAACGCCACCCCGCCCGAGAGCTTGGCAATCCGCTCGTCGAGCTTCTCGCGGTCGTAGTCGCTGGTGGCCACCTTGCGCTCCTGGCGGATCGACGCGATGCGCGCCGCGATCGCCTGCGGCGCGCCCGTGCCCCCGATCACGGTGGTCGCCTCCTTGCCGACCTCGACGCGGCGTGCGCGCCCGAGGTCGGCCAGCGTCACCTTCTCCAGCGTGAGGCCGACCTCCTCGCTGATCAGCGCGCCGCCGGTGAGCACCGCGATGTCCTGCAGCATCGCCTTGCGACGATCGCCGAAGCCCGGCGCCTTGACGGCGCAGCTCTTGATGGTGCCGCGGATGGTGTTGACCACCAGCGTCGCCAGCGCATCGCTGTCCACCTCCTCCGCGATCACCAGCAACGGGCGGCCGGCCTTGACGATCTCCTCCAGCAGCGGCAGCAGGTCCTTCAGCGACGACAGCTTCTTGTCGAGCAGCAGGATCGCCGCGTCCTCGAGCACCGCGGCCTGCTTCTCGGCGTTGTTGATGAAGTACGGCGACAGGAAGCCGCGGTCGAACTGCAGCCCCTCGACCGTCTCCAGCTCGCTCACCAGGCCCGAGCCGTCCTCGATCGAGATCGCGCCCTCGCGGCCGACCTTGTCGATCGCGCCGGCGAGCAGGTCGCCGATCGAGTGGTCGTTGTTGGCCGAGATCGCGGCCACGTGCGCGATCTCCTGCCCGGTCCCGCACGGCTTGGCCACCCGCTTCAGCTCGTCGACCACCGCATCGACCGCGCGCTCGACGCCCCGCTTCAGGTCCATCGGGCTCATGCCGCCGGCCAGGTGGCGCAGGCCCTCGTGGATCATCGCGTGCGCCAGCACGGTGGCGGTGGTCGTGCCGTCGCCGGCCATCTCGCTGGTGCGGGCGGCCACCTCGCGCAGCAGCTGCGCGCCCATGTTCTCGAAGCGGTCCTCGAGCTCGATCGACTTGGCCACCAGCACGCCGGAGTTCACGATCTGCGGCGAGCCGGAATCGCGCTCCAGGATCACGGTGCGGCCGCGCGGTCCCAGGGTCACGCGCACCGCCTGGGCAAGCGCGTCGACGCCGTGGCGGATGCGCTCGCGCGCGTCGTCGTGGAACAGCAACTGCTTGGCGGCCATGGCCTACTCCTGCGAAAGTCAGTTCGCGTCGGAGGCTATGCGCAACGGTCGCGTGGATTCTTGACGCGCGTCAGAGGACGATCGACGATGCGAATCGGGCGGCGCCGCGCGGCGGATCGCGGGATCTGACAAAGGTCAAGCGCCACCCAGCCTTGGTTGCCGTAGCCTGCGCGTAACCTGCGCGCAGCCGAACGCGCGAACCGACCTCATGGACACACCCACGACCGCATCCGCTGGCCGGCGCCTCGCGCCCGAGGAACTGATCACGCGCTGCGACGTGCAGGGGCTGGCGGTCGCACTCGATGGCGACGCGCCGTCGTCGCTGGTCGGACAGCGCCGCGCGCTGGACGCCGCGGAGCTGGCGCTGGCGATGCCGCACGAGGGCTACCACCTGTTCATCAGCGGCCCCCCAGGCAGCGGCAAGCGGACCCTGGCGCAGCAGGCGATCGCGACGCGCGTGCGAAGCGCCGGTGTGCGGCGCAGCGACTGGGTCTACGTGCACAACTTCGCGCAGGCGCATCGGCCGGTCGCGCTGCAGTTGCCGGCCGGCCGCGGCGCGCAGCTGCGCCGGGACATGCGCGCGCTGGTCGACGAGCTGCGCAGCATGATCCCGGCGATGTTCGAGTCCGACGAGTACGTCGGACAGGTCGAGCGCATCGTCGCCGAGTACAAGGAGCGCGCCGAGCAGGCGCTCGAAGGCATTGCGCAGGAGGCGCAGCGCCGCGGGTTCGCGATGATACGTACGCCGGTCGGCTTCACCTTCGCGCCCGCCAAGGACGGTGAAGTGCTCGCGCCCGAGGCCTTCGAGGCGCTGTCGCCCGAGCAGCGCGACACGCTGCAGCGCTCGCTGCAGGAGATCCAGGAGCAGCTCGTGAAGGTGTTGCGCACCTCGATGCGCGCCCACAAGGAGCAGGTCGATCGCGTGCGCGCCGCCACGCGCGCGATGACGTCGATGGTCGTCGAGCACGCGCTCGACGACCTGCTGCACCGCTACGCCGATCTGCCGGCGGTGCACCGCCACCTGCAGGC
>DATJYZ010000143.1:0-11349 GCA_035499355.1 Burkholderiaceae bacterium
AATAGTCGAGTCGCAATGTCACCGACGCGGTGCGCGGCGGCCCGGGCTGGATCCAGTCCTTCACGAACTGGTGGCTTCCGCTGTAGTACAGCTTGTCGAACACGTTCTTCAGGTTGAACTGCAGCGAGGCCTTGCCGGCGGCCGTCCTGAAGGCGTACGACACCATCGCGTCGACACGGCCGTAGCCGGGCAACTGGAAGGTGTTGGCCTGGTCGCCCTCGCGCTGGCTCTGGAAGAAGAGGCCGGCGCCGGCGGCCCACTGGGCATCGAACATCCAGCGTCCCCACAAGCTGCCGGAGTGGCGCGCCGCATTCGCGAGCTTCGTGCCCTTGTACAGCGCGTCCTCGGTCACCACCGCATCGAGGTATGCGTACGACGCCATCACCGCCAGCTGCCGCGTGACCTCGCCCAGCGCGTCGATCTCCATGCCGCGCGAGCGCGCCTCACCGGTCGTGTTGACGACAGGGAACAGGCTGTAGTCGGCGCGGTTGCGCTTGACGAGCTGGTACACCGCCACGGTGGTGTTGAAGCGGCCGTCGAGCGCCGCCTGCTTCCAGCCGAGCTCGATCTGCTTGGCGCGCTCGGCCGCCAGCGGCGTGCCGTCGGCGTTGCGCCCGTTGTTGGCCGCCACCGCGTCCTGGTACTGGGCATACAGCGTCTGCTGGGGCGCGAACTCCCAGACCGCGCCGACGCGCGGCGTGGTGAAGTTCTGCTCGTTGGGCGCGAGCGTCGGATCCATCGAGTAGATCGCCGCGGTGCGGTCGTAGCGCAGCGCCAGCACGCCGTGCCAGCCGCCACCGAAGGCCACCTGGTCCTGCACCACCACGCTGGTCCAGCGCTGGAAGTCCTGCACCTCCATCGGCATCGCGCCAGTCTGGTCCAGGCGCGGCGCGTTGCCGAACACCGGGTTGTGCACGTCGACCGAATTGATCTGTGCGAAGTAGACCGGCCCGGTCTTGCGCGTCTCGTAGTGATCCACCTCGAAGAGCAGCTTGTGCGGCAGGCCCGCGAGCGTCACGTTGCCCAGCAGGTCGACCGTTGCCTGGTCGAGCGTGACGCGTCCGTCCGGGCGCACGTAGTAGTAGTAGCGGCACAGCGTCTGCAGCGGCGTGGTGTCGGCGCAGGTGTCGGCCGGCGTCGGGCCCATGCCGAGGTCGACGCGGTACGGCCAGACGTCGACCTCCTTCGTCTTCGCACGCAACGACACCACGCGTGCCTTCATGGTCCAGTCCGACGACAGGGCGGTCTGCGCATCGAGCGTGACCGTGTCGCTGTCGAACGACGACAGCTCGGGTGCATCGTTGAACTGGCGCGAACGCGGCAGGTCGGCCGGACGGTTGCCGTCGGCCGGAATGCCGAAGTCGTTGCGATACTTCTGCGCGTTGTGATCGAACGTCAGCGCGACGCGGGTGTCGTGGTTCGGCACCCAGCCGAGCGAGCCGCTGAAGGCCCCGAGCCGGTTCTCGACGAAGTCGCGGTTCGAGTCGGCAGTGTCGTACGACAGGTTGGCGCGGCCGAGCAGCGTGTTGGCGTCGTTGAGTGCGCCGCCGCCCTCGACCAGCGTGCGCGACAGGCCGTACTGGCCGAGTGTCTGCTCGAAGCCGAAGCTCGTCGTGGTCGACAACGCGCGCGGCACGACGTTGATCAATCCGCCCGGCTCGGCGCGGCCGTACAGCACCGACGCCGGGCCCTTGACCACCTCGACCGAGTCGACGTTGGCCATATTGATCGGGACGCCGAGCGACTTGACGCCGTTGATGTAATAGACGGAGCCGCCGGACATCGAGCCCATCGCGGTCATCGATTGCATCTGGAAGCCGCGCAGCATCAGCAGCGGTTGCGCGCTGCCGTTGAACCCGAAGTCGGTGCCGGTGCCGGCGACGTTGCGAACGGCGTCGGTCAGCGTCAGGGCCTTCTGTTCGTTGAGCACGGCGCGCGGCACCACCTGGATCGATTGCGGCGTCAGCAGGATCGGCGTGTCGGTCTTGGTGCCGATCGTGGTCGGCGGCGCATCGTAGGGCGGCGATGCACCGGTCACTTCGACACGTTGCGGCGGCGGCTCGGACGACTGTGCCCAGGCTGCGGCACCGGCGAGGGCCGCTGCCAGGGCGATCGGGGCGACAGTCAGGGCAGAACGGGTCACAGGAGTCCCTCCAAAGGCTGTTCGGTTGCTGAAGGCTCTCAGCGCGGCACCGCCAGCAATCGCTTCACGTCGGCGCTCACCGACTGCACCGATTGCTCGTGTTTGATCGCCAGCCGCAGGCGGCCGGCCGCATCGAACGCATAGGTGATCGCGCTGTGGTCGATCGTGTAGCCGCTGGGCGTTGGGACCTTCGCGTAATAGACCTTGAACTCGCGTGCGGTCTGCGCGGTCGTCGTCGGGTCTGCGTAGAGGCCGAGAAAGCTCGGATCAAAGGCGCGCATGTACTCGCGCAGCAGTGCCGGGGTGTCGCGCTCGGGGTCGACCGTGACGAAGATCACCTGCACCCGCTGCGCGTCGCTGCCGAGCTGCTTCATCACCTCGACCGCGCGCGCGAGCGCCGTGGGGCAGACGTCCGGGCACTGCGTGAAGCCGAAGAACACCAGGACCACGCGGCCACGGAAGTCGCTCAGCTGCCGCGGCTTGCCGTCGGGATCGAGCAGGCGGAAGTCGCGTCCGTACGGGGCGCCTGTGATGTCGATCGACTCGAAGCCGACCGGCGCCGGCGTGCGCGCCGGTTCACGCACGCCCACGGTGGCCACCAAGAGCACGAGGGCCACCGTGCCGACCGCGAACGCGACCGCGCGCCACCGGCGGCGTGGATTCGACGTGTCAGCGGTCATCGACGTGCACCCGGCCATCGGCGCCCACGCGCCACGGCGGATCGAGCTCGGCGCTGTGCAGCACGCCGATCGACGGCGGGTCGTCGCGCGTCGCCTGCGCAGCAGGCATCGCGCGATCCGGCGCGGGCGACCCGATGCGCTCGTCGGGCGCGAACGGCGTGGTCTCGAAGCCGCCGCCGGCCACCAGCGCGGCGCCGTACACGAGCAGCACGAGCGTGAGATGCCCGACCACGAACAGCGAGATCGCCAGCCGCTGTCGAAGCCGGTTCCGGTGGCTGCTCACCACGGCACCTGCTCATCGCCGGGCACTGGCGCACGACCGGATCGACAGGCACACGCCGCGGCGGGTTGCAACAGCAGCCGCTTGGCGGGTGAAGTCGAGGCAGGGTCTTGCAGCGGGTCGCTCGCGATCGCGTAGCCCGACCACAACAGCCACGCGACCAAGCCCAGCGTGGCGCCGAGGTTGACGTGCGTCATGACGCGCATGACGCGTTGGACGTCTTTCATGGAGTCTCTCCCGAGCGGCCGGCAACCCGGCCGTTGTCGATCGGCCCGCGCTCACCGGCGCGGACCGGGGATCGCGGAACTCAGGAGAGCGCAGGCGGGGCGCGAGGCAGCGCCCGTCGGTGGGGTACCTTGGCGATCGGCGGCGCAGGTGATGGCGACTCGAGCTCCACACCTTCCGGCGCGGCGGCAACCGAGGCTGCCGGCGCCGCAGGCAGCGCAGGCAGGTGCAACGAGCAATAGGGGCAGTGCTCGAGGACGTGCTGGGTCGAGGCGGGGATCTTCAGCTTGCCGGTGTCGGGATCCAGCCAGCGCAGCCCCTCCACCGTGCACACCGGTATCGAGTGGTCCGCCGCCGCATCGGCCAGCGCGTGCGAGAGGGTCGGCGCGAGCGCGGACGCAACAAGAGCCAGCGCCAGCAGCCGCCCGAGCAGGCCATGCCATGCTCGCCTGGCCACCGCGCTGGTTCGTGCGTGCACCGGTGCCATCCCTCTCGCGGGTGCGATCAGTGCTTCTTCGCGTCGTGCGCGTCGGCGCCGAGTGCGCGCACCGGTGCCTTGACCTCGACCGTTTCGCGCTTGCCGTCCTTGCTCTCGACCACCAGGCTCAGCGGCACCGTGTCGCCGGCCTTCAGCGTCTGCTTCAGGTCCATCAGCATCACGTGGTAGCCGCCGGGCTTGAGCTCGACGGCCTTGCCGGCGGGCAGGTCGAGACCGGGGATGGCGCGCATCTTCATCACGTTGCCGTCCATCGCCATCTCGTGGATCTCGACCACGCCGGCCACCGGCGAGCTGGCCGAGACCAGCTTGCCACCGGCGGCGCTGGTGATCTGCATGAAGGCGCCGCTGGCCTTCTGTTGCTCGACGGTGCCGCGCACCCACGCGTCCTTGACGGTGGTCTGGGCTGATGCGGACAAGCTCAGCGCGAGCAGCGCACCGGTGGTCAGGAACGAGCGAAGGGATCGAGTCATCATGGGCTCCAGGGTTGATGGGTTTCAGTGATGGGCGCACACGGGCGCACGGCCCGCTGCGCGCTCAGCAGACCGGTGGCGCCCTGGGCTGCGCAGATGCCCACGCGTGCAGCGTGCGTGGCGCGCGCAGCAGCGCGGCCGGGACGGTGTGCGCCAGGTCAGCGCGGGCGTCCACATTGGCCGTCGCCGCTGTCGGCGGCGCCGCAGGCGTCTGCAGCACACACGCGGTGCAGTGCTCGAACGCATGCTGCAACTGGCCCGGCTCGGAGCTGTCGGGCAACTGCAGGCGGCGCATGCCGCCGCTGGCCGAGCAGATCTCCGCCCACGGCAGCGCATCGCCGCGCAGCTGGCGCAGCGCGTGCGCCATGCCCGGTGCCAGCGTGGCCAGCACCAGCGCGATCAACGTGCCCCAGCGGATGCTGCGGTTCAGGCGCGACATGGCGGGCAGTGTACACAGGGCGCGCCGGCGTATCGCATCAGCGCTGGGTAGCGCTCCTGCCCGCGAATCGAGGGCGCGTACACTCGCGGCCGATTCCATCGCCGCACCCGATGAACTCGACGGACTTGTTGAGCAGCCTGGTGGCCATCGTGTTGGCCTACGCGATCGGCTCGCTGTCGTTCGCCGTCATCGTCAGCCGCGGCTTCGGCCTGGCCGATCCGCGCAGCTACGGCTCGAGGAATCCGGGTGCCACCAACGTGCTGCGCTCGGGCCATCGCGCGGCGGCAATCCTGACGCTGGCGCTCGACGCGTTGAAGGGCTACGTGCCGGTGCTGCTCGCGCTGTGGCTGTCGCCGCGCTTCGGCTTCGGCGAGACCACGATCGCGTTCGTCGGGCTGGCGGCGTTCCTCGGCCACCTTTGGCCGGTGTTCTTCCACTTCGAGGGCGGCAAGGGCGTGGCCACCGCGGCCGGTGTGCTGTTCGCCTTCAACCCGTGGCTCGGCCTGGCGACGCTGGTCACCTGGGTGATCGTCGCGGCGTTCTTCCGCTACTCGTCGCTGGCGTCGATCGTCGCGGCGGTGTTCGCGCCGTTCTATCAACTGCTGATCTGGGAGCCGTCGCCGCTGGCACTGGCGATCGCCGTGATGAGCCTGCTGCTGATCTGGCGCCATGCCGGCAACATCCGCAAGCTGCTGACGGGCACCGAGAGCAAGCTCGGCCACGGGGCGGCGGCGCCGGCCGAGCGGCATGCGCATCCGCCGTCGCATGCGCGCAAGAAAGGACACCTGTGAGCGCGATCCAACGCATCGATCCCGGTCCGATCCTCAGCGAGGCCGTCGTGCACGACGGCGTGGTCTACCTTGCCGGTCAAGTGTCCACCGGTGGCGCGCGCGAGGTCGGCGGCCAGACGCGCGAGGTGCTAGCGGCGATCGACGCGTTGCTGGCGCGCGTGGGCACCGACAAGACGCGCATCCTGCGCGCGCAGATCTTTCTCGCCGACATGGCCGACTACAGCGGCATGAACGCGGCCTGGGAGCAGTGGGTCGCGCCCGGCCACTCGCCGGCCCGTGCCACCGTGCAGGCGGCGCTGGCCAAGCCGCAGTGGAAGGTGGAGATCGTCGTTACGGCGGCACTGCCTTGAGGCGCTGAGAAGAGTCGCTGCGCAACCTTCTCAGCGACCTGGTTGGTGTGACAAGGCCCGGCGAAGCCGGGTCCTTGTCACGGGAGGGACCCCGCTGCGCGTTGCTCCGCGGGGTCCACCAACCCGGCAGCATTGCTGCTCGTCGCGAAGATTGAAGAATTGCGCAGCAATTCTTCAAAGCCCCAGTCGTGCCGGGTCGCCGCGACCGTGACGCAGAACCACCGGTTCCGCGCCGGTGAGGTCGACCACCGTGGTCGGCTGCATCGGGCAGGCCCCGGCGTCGACCACAGCCTGCAGCACCTTCTGCCAGCGCGCGCGGATCTCGTGCGGGTCGTTCATCGGCTCGGTCTCGCCCGGCGCGATCAGCGTGGTCGCGAGCAGCGGGTGGCCGAACAGCGCCAGCAGCTGCTGCGCCACCCGGTGATCGGGCACGCGCAGCCCGATCGTGCGGCGCGACGGATGCGACAGCCGGCGCGGCACTTCCTTGGTGGCGTCGAGGATGAACGTGAACGGCCCCGGCGTGCCGTGCTTGAGCAGCCGGTACTGCCGGTTGTCGACCCGCGCATAGCTGGCCAGCTCGGAGAGGTCGCGGCACAGCAGCGTCAGGTGGTGCTTGTCGTCGACGCCACGAATGCGGCGCAGCGCGTCGGCGGCGGCCTTGTCGTCGAGGTGGCACACCAGCGCATAGCTCGAGTCGGTGGGCATCGCGCAGATGCCGCCGTCCTCGAGGATCTGCGCCGCGTGCCTCAGCAGCCGCGGCTGCGGGTTGTCGGGGTGGACCTCGAAGTACTGCGACATGTCGATCGGCGCCGGCCGCTCGCTAGTCGGCCACGGTGTCCGCCGACGCGGCGGGAATGATGCGGTGTGCGCGCTGCGCACTGCGCACGTTGAGCCAGGCGGTGGCGGCGCCGCACACCGCGATGATCGCCATGCCGAGCCAGGCCCAACGATCGGGCAGGTGGCCGAACACCAGCCACGCGATCAGTGTCGCGATGCCGATCTGCGCGTACAGGAACGGCATCAGCGTGGATGCCGGCGCCATGCCGAGCGCGCGGATCAGCAGCAGGTGACCGACGGTGCCGAGCGTGCCGAGGGCCAGCAGCAACAGGCCGTCCGTCGCCTGCAGCTGCATCAGCTGCTGCGGCAGCGCCGGGCCCCACGCCAGCACCACCGGCGTGACCAGCAGCGTGCCGACCAGCCCGCTGTAGAAATTGGTCGTGTAGGCGTTGTCGCGTGCCGTCATGCGGCTGGTCAGCAGCTGGAACGCGGCGTAGCTCAGCGTGGCGCAGATCGGCAGCAGCACGATCCAGCCGAACAGTCCGCTGCCGGGGCGGATCACCACCAGCGCCCCGACCAGTCCGCCCACGACCAGCAGCTTGCGCAACCCCGACACGGGCTCGCGCAGCAGCCAGCCGGCCAGCGCGGTGACCAGCACCGGCCCGAGCATGTTGATCGACGTCAGCTCGGGCACCGGCAGATGCTGCAGCGCGACGAAGGTGAACGCACTCGACAGCAACAGCAGCGTGCCGCGCAGCGCCTGGAAGCGCGGCTGCGTGGTGCGGAAGCCGCCGCTGCGCGAGCCCACGATCCACAGCGCCGACAGCATCGCCTGCAGCGCATAGCGCGCCCACAGGATCAGCAGCACCGGCATGCCGCGCTGCCCGACGTAGCGCACCGTGGTGTCCATCGACGCGAAGCAGCTGACCGCGGCGAGGATCAAGCCGATGCCCAGCCAGGGTCTGGGTGCAGGCAGGCTCATGGTCGATGGGCCGGCTGCGCGGCGCGTCGGTCGGCGCCGCGCCGGGCGCTGCCTGCTCGGGCCGCTGCGCGCGTCAGGCGGCGCGGCCGATGCGCGATTGCAGTTCGCTCCACACCGGAGTCAGGCCACTCGGCAGCGTCGGCAACGCGCCGAGCTCGATGCGACTCTCGCCGGGCGAGTGAAAGTCGCTGCCGCGCGAGGCGAGCAGCCCGTGCTCGCGCGCCAGTGCACCGTACTTGGCCACCTCGGCATCGCCGTGGCTGGCGGTCTGCACCTCGAGCGCACGGCCGCCGTGGGCCTTGAACTGCTCCAACAACGCCCACTCCTCGTTGGCGCTGACCCGGTAGCGGCCGGGGTGCGCGATCACCGCGAGGCCGCCGGCGCCGGTGATCCAGTGCACCGCGTCGCGCAGCGTGGCCCACTGCTGCGCGACGTAGCCCGGCTTGCCGCGCACCAGGTACTTTCGAAACACCTCGTGCGTGTCGCGGCACACGCCGGTGGCCACCAGCCAGCGGGCGAAATGCGTGCGCGTCACCATCTCGGGGTTGTCGGCCAGGGCCTGCGCGCCTTCGAGCGCGCCCTCGATGCCCACCGCGGCCAGCGACTCGCCGATCGCCTGCGCACGGCGGCTGCGCCCGTGGCGGGTGGAGGCCAGGCCGTCGCGCAACGTGGTGTCGTCGGGGTCGATGCCGAGGCCGACGATGTGGATCGTCTGGCCCGCGAAGGTGACCGAGATCTCGACCCCGGCGACGTAGTCGAGCCCGATCGCGCGCGCCGCGGCGGCCGCGCGATGCTGGCCGGCGACTTCATCGTGGTCGGTCAGGGACCACAGCGCGACGCCGTGGTCCTTGGCGCGCTGCGCCACTTGCTCGGGGGAGAGGGTGCCGTCGGAGACCGTCGAATGACAGTGCAGGTCGGCGTTCAGGGAATGCACGTTGGTGGCAATTTTAGCCGGGCTGCACGGCAGGGCCCGGCATGGATGGTTCCGCTCAGCGTTCGATGCGCACGACGCGGCCGTCGGCATTGTCGGTGAGCAGGTAGACGAAGCCGTCGGGGCCCTGGCGCACGTCGCGGATGCGTTCGTCGAGGTCGGTGAACAGTTGCTCCGGCGCACCGACCGTGTTGCCGATCAACGGAAAGCGCCACAGCGACCTGCCGGCGAGCGCGCCGACGAAGACGCTGCCCTGCCACTCGGGGAACTGCGCGCCGGTGTAGAACATCATGCCGCTCGGCGCAGTGGACAACGGCACCCACTTGTACAGCGGCTCCACGAAGTTCGGAGAGTGCGTGCCGCCTCCCACGGCGCAGGCCGTGCCGACCGGCGCGCCGTACGGGCAGCCGTAGCTCCTCAGCGGCCAGCCGTAGTTGAAGGTCGGCTGGATGCGGTTGATCTCGTCGCCACCCTGCGGCCCGTGTTCGTCGAGCCACAGCTCGCCGCTCACCGGATTGATCGCCGCGCCCTGCGGGTTGCGATGGCCGACGCTCCAGATCTCGGGCAGCACGCCGGCGATGCCGACGTAGGGGTTGTTCGACGGCACCGTGCCGTCGCGGTTGATGCGCACCACCTTGCCGAGGTGCTTGCCGAGGTTCTGCGCGTTGTCGACCGTCGGCGCGGAAGGGTCGTCGGCACCGCGCTCGCCGAGCGTGACGAACAGCGTGCCGTCGTTGGCGAACACCAGTCGCGCGCCGTACTGAATGTCGCTGCCGGCGATCTTCGGTTGCTGGCGGAAGATCACCGTCACGTTGTTCAGCGCCGTGCCGGCGAGCAGGCCGCGCGCCACCGCGGTGCCCGAGGTGCCGGCGGCGCCGTCTTCGGCGTAGCTGAAGTAGACCCACGGCGTGGTCGCGAAGTCGGGGTCGATCGCCACGTCGAGCAGGCCACCCTGACCCACCGCGTGCACGGCCGGCACGCCGGACAGCGGCGCCGACAGCGTGCCGTCGGTCGCCACGATGCGCAGCCGGCCGGGCCGCTCGCTGACCAGTGCACGGCCATCGGGCAGGAACGCCAGGCCCCATGGATGGTCGAGGCCGCTGCTGAAGGTGACCGCGCGCGGCGTGCCGCTGCCATTCGGCGGCACCGGCCCCACCGGCAACGGCGGCGCCTTCGGGCCTTCGTCACCGCCGCACGCGGCCAGCAGCATGGCCGCCACGACGACGATCAGGTACCGGTGCCCGATGAATGGCAATGCCATGGCGACGAACTGCGATGCCATGGGCAATGCTGGCACGAAAGCCTTCGACCCGAGCGTCGTCGCAGGTAACAGCCCCGCAAGCGGGGGCCGCCGGTCTACTCGGCGAGCGCCTGCACGAACAGCTGCACGCGCTCGAGCCCCTGGAAGCGGTCGCTGCCGAGGCGGAACGCCAGGCGCGCGCGCGCCGGCAGCGGCTCGGTGCGGCCGAACCAGATCGCCTCGCGCGTGGCGCCGGCCAGCTGCAGCCGCAGCTTCAGGTGCTTGTCGGCCACCAGGCGCTGCTGCAGCACCTGCACCTCGTCGCAGAACAGCGGTGCCTCGAATCCCGAGCCCCAGACCTGCGACTCGAGTGCACGCGCAGTGGCGACGTCGAACCACTCGGGCTGCAGCGCGCCGTCGGTCCACAGCCGCTGCGCCAGTGCATCGGCGTCGAGCCACTCGGCAGCCACCTGCTGCAGCAAGCGGCTGAACAGCGGCAGGTCGGCCTCGTGCAGCGTGCACCCCGCGGCCATCGCGTGGCCGCCGAAGCGCAGCAGTACGGCGGGCGCGCGCTTGCTGACCAGGTCGAGCGCGTCGCGCAGGTGAAAGCCCGCGATCGAGCGGCCCGAGCCCTTGAGCAGACCATCGCTGCCGCGCGCGAACACGAAGGTCGGCCGGTGCCAGCGGTCCTTGACGCGCCCGGCGACGATGCCGACCACGCCCTCGTGGAAGCCTTCGTCGAACAGCACCACCGCCGCCGCGTTCGCGGGCTCGACCAGCTCGCCGAGCAGCGCTTCGGAGCGCTCGTGCATGCCTGCCTGCAGGTCGCGGCGCTGGCGGTTGATGGTGTCGAGGGCGGCGGCGAGCTCCCGTGCGCGCGGCACGTCGTCGGTCAGCAGGCATTCGATGCCGAGCGTCATGTCGGCCAGCCGCCCAGCGGCGTTGATGCGCGGGGCCACCGCGAAGCCGAAGTCCTCGGCGTGGCAGTGTGCGGCATCGCGCCCGGCTGCCGCCAGCAGCGCCGCCAGGCCCGGCTGCATGCGGCCGGCGCGCACACGCCTGAGCCCTTGCGCCACCAGCACGCGGTTGTTGCCGTCGAGCCTGACGACGTCGGCCACCGTGCCGAGCGCCACCAGATCGAGCAGGCGATCGAGGCGCGGCTGCGCCCCTTCGGCGAAGCGACCACGCTCGCGCAGCAGCGCGCGCAGCGCGAGCAGCACGTAGAACATGACGCCGACGCCGGCGATCGACTTGCTGGCGAAGCCGCAACCCGGTTGGTTGGGGTTGACGATCACGTCGGCCGCCGGCAACTGCACCTCGCCGTGCGCGTCGACTGCCGGCAGGTGGTGGTCGGTGACCAGCACCTGCATGCCCAGCGCGCGCGCATGCGCGACGCCGTCGATGCTGGCGATGCCGTTGTCCACCGTGATCAGCAGCGTCGGGGCGTGGCTGCGCTGTGCCAGCTCGACGATCGCCGGTGTCAGACCGTAGCCATGCACGCGGCGGTCGGGGACCACGTAGCGCAAGGTCTCCGGCCGCGCG
>DATJYZ010000144.1:0-6915 GCA_035499355.1 Burkholderiaceae bacterium
GACGGCACCTACAACCTGCAGTTCATCAACGACTTCATCCGCAACGGCATGAAGGCGCAGATCCTGCTGTCCAAGCGCGTGGCCGCGAAGTACTACGCCAAGGAGCCGGCCTACAACTACTGGAACGGCTGCTCCACCGGCGGCCGACAGGGCTACGTGCTGGCGCAGGAGCTGCCCCGCGAGCTCGACGGCATCCTGGCCAACGCCCCGGCGATGTACTGGACACGCTTCCAGACCGCGCAGATGTGGGGCCAGGTCGTCATGAAGGACATCGCCGGCGGCCCGATCGATGCCGCCAAGCTGCGGCAAGCCACCGCGTCGGCCGTCGCCGCCTGCGACGGCAACGACGGCGTGGTCGACGGCGTGATCGACGAGCCGCGCTCGTGCACCTTCAGCGCCAAGGCCAACATCTGCGGCGCGCCGGGCGCGCCGGCGGCCGACTGCCTCGACGCCGCCGAAGCCGAGGCGATCGACCGCATCTGGGACGGCCCGCGCAACGCCGACGGCAAGCGCGTCTGGTTCGGCCTCGACCGCGGCACCGCGATCGAGGCGCTGAACGGCGCGTCGCCGTTCTTCCTCGGTACCACGCAGTTCCACTGGGACATGCATGACCGCACATTCGACTGGACCACGGTGACGACGCATACCTATGCCGACGTGGCGCAGGCGGGCTCGCGCAACATCGCCGACGTCACCGACACCTTCGGCGACCTCGACGAGTTCCGCGCCAGCGGCGGCAAGCTGCTCACCATGGTGGGCGCAAACGATCAGCTCATCATGCCGCAGGGCGTGCTGCACTACTACCGGCAAATGGCCGACCGCTACGGCGGTCCGCGCGATGACGAATTCAGCGGCGTGCAGAAGTTCTACCGCGTGTTCCGCGCCCCCGGCGTGGGACATTGCGCGGGCGGCGCCGGGCCGCAGGCGCAGGGCCTGTTCGACGCGCTGGTGAACTGGGTCGAGAAGAAGCAACCGCCCAAGACGATCACCGCCACCGTCACCACCGGCGGCGTGGTGACGCGCACGCGGCCGCTGTGCCCGTACCCGCAGACCGCGATCTACAACGGCAGCGGCAGCACCGACGACGCGGCCAGCTTCCACTGCGGCGGCAATCTCGAGACGCGCGAGGAGGTGTGCGACAGCGTGCTGGTGAAATACAAGCACGAGGCCGGCGGCCCGCTCGACTACCGCGAGGGCGGCACGTCGCGCGACGAATGCCGCAAGCGTGGCCATGGCCACGGGTGGCGGGGTCGGGACAAGGACGACTGATGCCGGAGCGCGTAGTCGGCGCCCTCGCCGGCGACGCATCGTCATCGGCGACGGCGCGCCGGCACGCCCGCCGCACAAGCACTGCCGGCAGCTGATTCGGCGAGGCGCCGCAGTTCCTCGTCGGCGAGCGGCCGGCCTTGCCGCGCCTGCACGCCGCCGCTGGTGCCGCATCCCGCATGCGAAGATCGCCGCCTGATGCGCGCGCGTTCGCTCTACCCGTTGCTGGTCGCCGCCGCCCTGCTCGCGGCCTGCGGCACCACCGTCGTCAACCCGGTCACCGGCCAGGCCGAGCGCACGGTGATGGACGAGCAGGCTGAGATCGCCGAAGGCGCCAAGGCGCACCAGGGTGTGCTGCAGGAGTACGGCGCCTACGACAACCCCAAGCTGCAGGCTTACGTCGACGACCTCGGCCAGCGGCTCGCCGCGCAGTCGCACCGCGCCAACCTCAAGTGGACCTTCACGGTGCTCGACAGCGCGGAGATCAACGCCTTCGCGCTGCCCGGCGGCTACGTCTACGTGACGCGCGGCATCATGGCCTACCTCGACAGCGAGGCCGAGCTCGCCGGCGTGATGGGCCACGAGATCGGCCATGTCAGCGCGCGCCACGGCGCGCAGCGCGCCACGCGCCAGCAGAGCGCCGGCATCGGCGTCATCGCAGCCACCGTGCTCGGCGCGGTGATCGAGGCCGCCGGCGTGAGCGGCGCCACCAACATCGCCAGCCAGGTGTCGCAGTCGGCGGCAGCCGGCTACATCGCCTCGTACAGCCGCGATCAGGAGTCGCAGGCCGACGAGCTCGGCGCCGAGTACCTGGCACGCAACCGCTACGACCCGCAGAACATGGTCGACGTGATCCAGGTGCTGAAGAACCAGGAGCAGTTCGCGATCGACACCGCCAAGGCCGAGGGCAAGCCCGCGCCGCAGGCCGGCGGCTGGCTCGCCTCGCACCCGGCCAACGACAAGCGGCTGGCCGACATCAAGGCCTTCGCCGCCAAGTACAAGGGCCAGGCCGGCGGCTACGCCGACGACGGCCGCGCGCGCTACCTGCAGGCGGTCGACGGCATGGACTTCGGCGACAGCCGCGCACAAGGCGTCGTGCGCGGGCGTAACTTCTACCACGAGGGCCTGGGCATCGCGCTCACCGCACCGCAGGGCTGGCAGATCCAGAACTCGCAGGAGGCGATCGCGCTGGTCAACGGCGCCGGCGATGCCGGGCTGCTGGTGCGCCTGGTGCCCCCGAAAGCCGGCACCACGCACGACGACGTGATCAAGAACGTCGTCAAGCCCACCGATGGCCGCACCGAAAAGCGCACCGTCCACGGCCTCGCCGCCACGCACTTCAGCGGCACCTATCGCAACTCGCAGGGGCAGAGCCGACCGCTGACGATGACGCTGGTCAGCGGGCCGAGCGATCGCATCTACTGGCTGCAGTACGCGGCCAAGGACGCCGCTGCGCGCCAGCGCGCCGAGCCGGGTCTGCAGGAGGCCGAGTCGTCGTTTCGCGCGCTGACGGCGGAGGACCGCGCAGCCGCGCGGCCGTGGCGCGTGCAGACGGTGCCGTTCCCGCGCGGTGGCTTCGGCGAGCTGGCGAAGTCGTCGTCGCTGCCGCCGGCGCGCGCCGAGGCGCAGCTGCGGTTGATCAACGGCGTCTATGGCGGCGGCACCGGGCCGCAGGCCGGCCAGATGGTCAAGTTGGTGCGCTGACGGCGCCGCCGCGCCGCCGCATCCACCGGATCACGATGCCGCGTGCTTCGGCACGGGCACGCCGAGTTGGGCGAGCGTGCGGTCCACCGCATCGCTCCAGCCGCGATTGGCGGCCGGGCTGGCCGGACTCGGGTGCAGGATCTGCGCGACCTTGATGCGCCGGGCAAGCGCCGAGTCGATGCGCTCTCCTTCGAGCACCGTGCGCAGGCAGCGCTCGGCGAACGCGCCGACGCCGATCGCCCACTCGGGCTGCAACGCGCCCAGCGCTTGTGCGAGATGGGTGTCGCAGGCCTGCGCGACCGCATAGCGCTGCGCCGCCGGCAGCTTGTCGGGCGTGAAATTGCGCCCCGACGCCTCGAGGAAGACGAGCGGACAGTAGTTCAGCACGAACCAATCGTGAAAGAACGCCTGCGCCGTGCCGAAGCGCAGCGCGGCCCAACCCCACAGGCGACGCCCGCTGACCTCGGAGCGCGCACACGCGAAGCCCTCGATCGGGCGCTTGGGATGCTCGCGCGCCGGGCGCTCGATGGGCGCGTGCAAGCCCATCCAGTCGCGCACCGCGGCGACCTCGCCGAACGGCACGCCGGTCTGCATCATGCCGAACGGGCCCGGGTTCATGCCCAGCAGCACCACGCGCTTGCGCGTCGCGCCGTAGCGCACGACGTAGGCCTCGTAGCCGGCCCACGCGTACTGCAGCGGGTCGTAGACGTGCGCGATCGGCGGCGCGAAGTGCTGCGTGGCCAGCGTCTGCGACAGCGCTCGCGCGGACGTCAGCAACGCGTGCGCGACCGGGGCGCTCACGGCCGCGGCTTGCGCACCGGCGGGCCGGCGACGATCGTCACGTGGCGCTCGGCACCGTCGAGGCTGCGCACCAGCAGGCGCAGCCGTTCTCCCGGCAGCACCTGCACCATCGCCGCCACCTCGCGCGCGTTGGCACCGGCCAGCGGCCTGCCCTGCGCCTGCAGGATCAAGTCTTCGACCTTGAGGCCGCCTTTTTCGGCGGGTGAACCGGGCTCGATCTCCTGCACGCGCACCGACTTCAGGATCGGCGTGACGTAGCTGCCGTCGACCTCGACGTAGACGGTGAAGCCCAGGCGGCCGCGCTCGGCCGCCGACGCGGGCTGCGCCCACAGCAGCAGCACCGCGCACCACGCGGCCCACACTGCGCGCAACGGACCTTCGGGCATGCATCGACTCCGCACCAGAGCCCGAGCTTACCCGTGCCACGGTGTAGGCTTGGCATCGCCACCACCGATCCGCACGACGACATCCACCTCATGCCCCTGCCACCGCCCACCTGTGCGCGCGAAGCGTCGCACACGCGCTCCATCACTATCCGTGCCTACGCCCGCAGCGACGGCCTGTGGGACATCGAGGGCCATCTCACCGACGCCTGGCCGCATGCGGTGCCCTGCGCCGGCGGCCTGCTGCCGGCGGGCGAGCCGATGCACTCGATGTGGCTGCGCTACACGGTCAACCGCGGTGCCACCATCGTCGCGGCGCAGGCCGTCACCGATGCGGGGCCCTACGGCGCCGCCTGCGGCACGATCGCGCCCGACTACGGCCAGTTGGTCGGGGTGCGCGTCGGCCGCGGCTACCGCGACACCATCCGCAAGCTGTTCGGCCGCACCGCCGGCTGCACGCACATGAACGAGCTGGCCGTGGTGATGGGCAGCGCGGTGATGCAGGCGCTGTGGGACGACATGACGCAACACGCCGACGAGAAGCCGTTCAGCATCGACGGCTGTCACGCGCTGAAGGCGTCCGGTCCGCAGGTGGCGAAGTTCTTTCCGCGCTGGTACCGGCCGGAGGCCGAAGGCGCCTGACCGTGCCGAACATGAATGCCGCGCTGCCTGCCAGGGAGCGGCTGACCGTGTGCTTCGCGCATGCGGCCTACTGCCTGGCCGAGCGCTTCGCGCTGCGCGACACCGGCATCGCGCACGTCGAAGTGCGCACGGCCGATCGCCTCGCGCGCGAGCTGCCTGCGGCCGACGTGCTGGTGGTTTCGGGGCTGTGGAAGAACGACCTCGCCGGCGGCGCGACGAAGCTGCGCTTCATCCAGTCGATCAGCGCCGGCACCGATCAGTACGACAAGGCGTTGCTGCGCGAGCGTGGCATCCGCCTGGCCAGCGCCGCCGGCGTCAACGCCGAGGCGGTGGCCGAGCACGCGATGGCGCTGATGCTGGCGCTGGCGCGGCGCCTGCCCGAGGCGCGCGACAACCAGCGGTCACAGCATTGGCGCGGCATGATCTCGGAGATCGCGGCGCGCGAAGACCAGCTCGGCGGCAAGACGCTGCTGGTGGTGGGCCTGGGTCGTATCGGCGAGCGTCTGGCGCGCCTGGCCAAGGCATTCGACATGCGCGTGGTCGCCACCAAGCGCGACCCTTCGTCGCACGGCGGCAGCGCCGACGCCGTCCACGGCCACGACCGCCTGCATGCGCTGCTGGGCCAGGCCGACGTGGTTGCGCTCACCTGTCCGCTGACGCCCGAGACCGAGCACCTGATCGACGCTGCGGCGCTGGCGGCGATGAAGCCGAGCGCACGGCTGATCAACGTGGCGCGCGGCCGCGTGGTCGATGAAGCGGCACTGATCGAGGCACTGCAGCGGCGCCGCATCGCCGCCGCCGCACTCGACGTGGTGCGCGAGGAGCCGTTGCCGCCGTCGTCGCCGTTGTGGTCGATGTCCCACGTGCTGATCACGCCGCACAGCGCCGGCGAGACACAGCGCTACGAGGACGCGGTGATCGACATCCTGCTCGACAACCTCGAGCGGCTGTGGCGCGGCGAGACCACGCTCAGGAATCAGGTCGTGTGACCTCGCGCTAGGACCTCACGGCCCAGCCTTCTCGACCTCGCCGTAGGCGTGGTTCATCCACAGCTTCAGGCGCTGGCGCTCCATGATGCCCAGGACGGGGGCTCCGGCTTCGGACGCGGCGTTCTTGGCGGCCCAGAAGCTGCTGTTGCGGGCGTCGATCTTCTGCACCAGCGGGCCGTGCAGCTGCTTGAGGTCGATGGCCCTGGCACCGTAGCCGAGCGCGCGCTCGAGCTGACCCGATTTCTCGAGCATGCCGAAGTCGCTGCCGCGCAGCTGGTTGCGCACCACCACGTAGTGCACGCGGTGGCCGAAGCGGTCGAGCAGCTTGGCCAGCAGGTCGATCGAGTCGCGGCCGCTGTCCATCACGTGCCAGTACTTGAGCGTGAAGCCCGAGAGGTTGCCCATGTCGAGCACGCCGGATTCGTCCATCCACTTCACCAGCGGGTCGTGCGTCTGCGCGGCGAGATCGACCAGCACGCGAATACCGGCACGCGCCACCGCCGCCTCGACAATGCGGTCGAGTGCCTCGTACTGGTCGACCAGCGCCTCCGATGCGTAGTCGGCGTAGAAGCGGCGCAACGAGCCGTGCGAACGGTCGGTGTCGAAACCGACGAAGGGCCACTCGTGGTCGATGAAGTACTGCGCCAGCACGCGCGCCACCATCGACTTGCCGACCCCGCCCTTCTCGCCGCCGATGAGATGGATGACCGACGTGGGGTTGTGTTCGAGCGTGGGGATCTGCATGGCGGCGGCGCAACGCAAGTGGGTTGGTGCGGCGGATTGTGCACCGCGCTGCTGCCGGCACGGCCGCGCGACGCGTCGCGCGCGGCGCGGTGTGGCCTCGAGGGGACGCGCGCGGGCCAGCAGGTAGCATCGCGGCGGTGCGGCGTACCGCACGCGGCCCGACTCAGGAGTGCCGGGGCAGCATGGCGATCGCCTTCGTGCACCAATACCTGGCTCGCGAGTCTTCGGGCCCGTCAGCATGAACCGCCGGCAGCCCAGGCGCCGGCCGCGGACAGCCGAGCATCACTGGGCCGGCACGTTGCCGGCCTTGCCCGCGGCCTCGTCGTCGATGGCCTTCTGCACCGCGCGGTAGAACGCCTCGCGCGCCTCGCTGGCGGTGCGGTCGC
>DATJYZ010000145.1:0-4855 GCA_035499355.1 Burkholderiaceae bacterium
TGCGGCAGGTGAGGCAGCGGTCGAGGTGCAACTGCGTGCTGCGCGTCGGCGCGGCACCTTCGAGCACCTGCTTGATCAGATAGATGCGGCCGCGCGGGCCATCGAGCTCGTCACCGAGCAGCTGGTAGGTCGGACAGGTGGCGGTGCAGAAGCCGCAGTGCACGCACTTACGCAGGATGGCTTCGGCCGCCTCGCCTTCCGGCGTGCCCTTGAACTCCGGGCTGAGGTTGGTTTGCATGCTGGGTGACGCGGTCAGGCCAGCGAGTAGCTCATCACCCAGTAGTGCAGGTGTTCGGTCCAGGCCACGTCGCGCGCGCGATCGCCGAGCGCCGCCACGGCGCTGTCGCGGTCGGGAAAGTTCTTCAGCACCTCGTGGACGCTGCCGTCGTCGAGGCTGCGTTGCTGGTAGGTGTTGCCCTCGGCGTCGCGGCGCGAGATCGGCGTGCTGCTGCCGGCCACGAGCCGGTTGTCCAGCAGCACGACCCGCGCGCCCGGCTCGAGCCGCGCGTGCAGCAGCGCCAGCCAGCCCGGCAGGCGCGCCAGCGGCACGTGGCTCCACCAGAAGCCGGCGAACGCGCCGTCGAAGCGCTGCCCCTCGACCTCGGCGAACGTGTAGGCGTCGACGACCGCGAAACGCACGCACGTGGGCATCGGCTTGGCCTGCGCGATCGCCATCGTCTCCGGGTTGACGTCGGTGGCGAGCCATCGCTGCGCGTCGCGCGCGCCGTGCGGCGTCCACCAACCGGTGCCGCAGGCGACCTCGAGCACGCGGCGGCCGGCGAACGGAGCGGCCAGCGCCGCTTCCATCGCGCGCAGGTCGGCCTGGCGCTCGGGCTTGTGGTAGACGCGCTCGTAGATCTGCGCGCGCTGCGCGTAGTACGCGCGCATGCTGTCCTCGATCGCGGGGCGCGTGCCGTCGTCGTTGCTGGCGGTGGGGGTCATCACAGGTCGGCGTACAGGCGTCCGGGGTTGAACAGGCGATCGGGGTCGAAGCGCGCCTTCAGCTCGCTATGGATGCGCGCCAGCGGCGGCGGCAGCGGGGTGAACACGCCGTCGCGCTTGGGCCCGCGGAACTCGGTGGCGTGGCCGCCGTGCGTTGCCGCAAGGGCACGCATCGTCGCGGCGTCGGCCTGGTTGACGACCCAGCGCAACGCGCCGTGCCACTCGATCAGCTGCTCACCGGCGGCGGCCAGCGGTGGCGCGCTGCCGGCCACCGACAAGCGCCAGAGCGTGGCGCCATTGCGCACGGCCTCGTCGGCGGCAGCGAAGAATTCGTCGTGCTGGTCGCGCAGGCCGCCCCAGAATGCGTCGGCCGCCGCGGCGTCGACGCGCTCGCCACCGAGGGTCTGCGTGGCCGCGTGCACCGCGGCCGCTGCACCGGCCAGTTGCACCACCAGCATGCCGTTCCACCACGCGCTGGCCCGTAGCGGCAACGGCTGCCCGGCCCATTGCTGCAACTGCTGCAGGGCGCGCGGCTCGAGCCACTCGAAGCGCAGCGTGGTGCGCGCCGGCGGTCGCGGCAGCACCTTGAGTGACACCTCGACGATCGGCCCCAGCACGCCCAGCGAGCCGGCCAGCACCCGCGCGACGTCGTAGCCGGCGACGTTCTTCATCACCTCGCCGCCGAAGCGCAGCACCTCGCCGTCGGCGTTGAGCACCGCGGCGCCGAGCACGAAGTCGCGCACGCCGCCGACCGCAACGCGTGCCGGCCCCGCGAGCCCGGCGGCCACCATGCCGCCCACCGTGCCTGCCGGGCTGCCTCGCACGGCGAACCGCGGCGGCTCGAACGCCAGGCATTGGCCGTGCTCGGCCAACGCTGCCTCGAGCTCGACCAGCGGCGTGCCGGCGCGCGCGGTGACGACGAGCTCGGTGGGCTCGTAGTGCGAGATGCCGGCCAGCACGGTCATGTCCAGCGGCTCGCCGCCCGGGCGCTCGCCATAGAAGTCCTTGCTGCCATGGCCGCGGATCGACAGCGGCGCACGCTGCGCCCGCGCGCTCTGCACGCGGTCGATCAGGCGGCGCAGGGCCGGGTCGTCGCTCATCGGGGTCAGAAGCGCTCCAGCGCGGGGAACGGCAACAGGCCCTTCTTGACGTGCACGCGCCCGTACTCGGCGCAGCGGTGCAGCGTGGGGATCACCTTGCCCGGGTTCAACGTGCCGGCGGGATCGAACGCGGCCTTCACGCCCTGCATCAGCGCACGTTCCTCGGCGCTGAACTGCACGCACATCGAGCTCAGCTTCTCGACGCCGACGCCGTGCTCGCCGGTGACGGTGCCGCCGAGGGCGACCGACAGTTCGAGGATCTCGGCGCCGAACGCTTCGGCACGGTGCAGCTGGTCGCTCTCGTTGGCGTCGAACAGGATCAGCGGATGCAGATTGCCGTCGCCGGCGTGGAACACGTTGACGCAACGCAGGGCGTACTTCTGCTCCATCTGCGCGATCGCGCGCAGCATCTCGGCCAGCCGCTTGCGCGGGATGGTGGAGTCCATGCACATGTAGTCGGGGCTGATGCGGCCCGACGCCGGGAACGCGTTCTTGCGGCCGCTCCAGAACTTGAGCCGCTGCGCCTCGTCGCGGCTGACCTCGAGCCGCGTCGCGCCGCAGCGCTGCAACACCGCCTGCAGGCGCGCCACCTCCT
The DNA here is from genome assembly GCA_035499355.1 of Burkholderiaceae bacterium. Classification (GTDB taxonomy): domain Bacteria; phylum Pseudomonadota; class Gammaproteobacteria; order Burkholderiales; family Burkholderiaceae_C; genus JAEUPI01. The sequence continues at coordinate 2,638 of DATJYZ010000145.1, forward strand.
CTTCCACCTCCTCGGGCGTGCCGTCGCTCTCGGCCAGCAGGATGGCGGCGGCGTCGAGGTCGTAGCCGGCGTGCACGAACGCCTCGACCGCGGCGGTCATCGGCTTGTCCATCATCTCGAGACCGGCGGGGATCAGGCCGGCCGCGATGATCGCCGCCACCGCGTCGCCCGCCTTGGCGATGTCGTCGAAGCTGGCCATCACGCAGCGCGCGGTGCGTGGCTTGGGCAGCAGCTTCACCGTGACCTCCGTCGTCACCGCCAGCATGCCTTCGCTGCCGACCACCAGTGCGAGCAGATCGAGGCCGGCGCCATCGAGCGCGTCGCCGCCGAACGTGACGGCCTCGCCTTCGACCGTGTAGCCGCGCACCGTGAGCACGTTGTGCAGCGTCAGGCCGTACTTCAGGCAATGCACGCCGCCGGAGTTCTCGGCCACGTTGCCGCCGATCGTGCAGGCGATCTGGCTCGACGGATCGGGTGCGTAGTACAGGCCGTGCGGCGCCGCCGCCTCGCTGATCGCCGCGTTGCGCACGCCGCATTGCACGACCGCCGTGCGCGCGACCGGATCGACGCGCACGATGCGGTTGAACTTGGCCAGCGACAGCGTGACGCCGAGCGCGTGCGGCAGCGCGCCGCCCGAAAGGCCGGTGCCGGCACCGCGCGCGACCACCGGCACCTGCAGCGCGTGGCAGGCCTTCAGCACGGCCGCGACCTGGCCCTCGGTCTCGGGCAGCGCCACCACCAGCGGCTGCTCGCGGTAGGCGGTGAGGCCGTCGCATTCGTACGGCACGGTCTCCTCGCTCCGCCACAGCAATGCATGCGGCGGCAGCAGCGGGCGCAGCGCCGCCACCACGTCGGCCTGGCGGCGCAAGCGCGCGTCGGGCGACACCGGCTCGGCGATCGACGACATGACGGCACTGTAGCGCGTGCCGCGCGCGGGCTCCGCGCGTCAGTCGAGAAACGCGGTCAGCACGCCGGTGTAGCCGTAGAGGTGGTGGCGCGCGATCTCGCCAGCGGCGTAGAAGCCCACCAGCGGCACGTCGCCGAGCGCGCGACGCACGGTCTGCAGCTCCGCCGACGGCGCACCGAAGTGCGCGCCGCCGCGCCCGGTGCACGACACGTAGATCGCGCCGGCGATGCGCCGCGGCGTGACAGCGCCCTCGGCTTCCTCGCGCAACTCGCTGCACACGCGCACCAGGTCGCGCCGCGCGGCGTCGACGTCGCGCGTGCAGAACGCCAGTTGCACGCCGGGCTCCACCAGATCGGCCACCGCGATCCCCTGCCGTGCCGGGTCCAGCCCGATCAGGTGGCGCACGCGCGTGTCGGCACCGAACTGGCCGCCGCGCGCCAGCGCCTCGTCGCCCGCGTCGGTGAGGCCGACCAGCGTGCGGCGCAGTGCTGCCACCGCCTTGGGCACGTTGCCGAGGTCGACGTCGAGTTCCGCCAGCCACAGTGGCAACGCAGGCTGTCCGTCGAGCGCGAGCACCAGGTTGCCTTCGGCCGCGGTGACGCGTCGCGGCCTGGATAGCGGCTGGCAGCCTTGCGTCACGCGCGACAGCAGCGGCACGTCGCGGCCGAACGCGACGCCGGACAGCCCGCCTTCGAACACGCCGTCGGCCAGCGTCAGCGTGCGCGAGCGCGAGCTCGCCAGCCCGCCGAACAGGTAGCCGGTGGGCAGGCGATCGCTGAGTTCGCCGATCAGGGCCGCGAGGTCGTGCGTCGAGGGATCGGCATGCACCAGCGCCGCGCAGACGTCGTCGCGCGTCAGCGGCGCGCGGCCGTGGAACAACGTGAAGCTCGCGCGCGGCAAGTCGCACAGCATCAGCGCCACGCCCGGCTCGTCGAAGTACTCGACCCCGCTCGCCGCCACGCCGATGCCGACACCGCCGGCCACTGCCATGCCGGGCCAGGCCGCACGCAACGCGTCGAGCATCGCCTCGGCGCGCGACGCATGGTGGTCGCTGAGGTACAGGAACGCCAACGTCGGCTCGAAACCGGTGCGGGTCGCGCTGGCGGAGCGCAGCTCGGCGTTGACCCTGGCGAGCGCCTGCAGCGCGTCATCGTGCGACGCGTGCGCGTGCAGGAAGGTCGTGCCCACGCTGGCGCGATGCGGCCGAAAAGGGTCGCTCAGTCCGACGCCGGCTTCGCGGCGCGGCGCCGCGGCCGCTTGGCGTTGCCGCCTCGAGCCGCCTCGCGTGCCGTGCGCGCCACCGCCGCGGGC
>DATJYZ010000146.1:0-5453 GCA_035499355.1 Burkholderiaceae bacterium
CAGGGCATGTGCCACGCGGGATGACGATCATCGAACTGATGGTCGTGCTGATCGTTCTCGCCTTGCTCATATCGTTGGTGGTAGCCCCTTCGATCGGGTCCATGGTCGCCCGCCATCGCGTGCAAGGCGTCCAGACCGAGCTGCTTGGCGACCTGCAGCTTGCGCGGTCGGAGCAGGCCCGCCGCAACGGCGACGCCGTTCCGGTGGCGGTGAGCTTCTCGAGCAATGCCGACATGACCTGCTACACGATCCACACAGGCACCTCGCCGTGCGACTGCACGCTCGCCGCAGGCACCGCCTGCAGCGCCTTGCCCCCTGCTCAAGAGATCAAGACGATGCAGTTCGCGCGCTCGGTCGGCGTCACTGTCGCGGCCACCAGCGCGAGCGGACCCAAGATCGTCTTTTCCCCCCCCCAGGGCTTGGTCTCGCCGACCGACATGGTGATCGATGTGCAGAGCACAACCAGCGGCCAGCTGCGCACGTCGATCAGCGGCACAGGGGTGCCCAGCGTTTGCTCGCCCGACGGTTCAGTGGCAGGAGTCCGCACATGCTAAGAAGCACCCGTTCACCGCACAAGGTCAGACGACAGCAGGTGGGCCTGTCGATGGTGGAACTGATGGTCGGCGTGGCGATCGGTCTGTTCGTCGTGGCCGGCGCGACGATGGCGGTCTCGAACCAGTTGGGCGACAACCGCCGCCTGGCGCTCGAGACGCAGATCCAGCAGGACCTTCGCGCCTCCGCCGACGTCATCGCACGCGAGCTGCGACGCTCGGGCTACTGGGCGCGAGCGCAGGATGGTGTCTGGTACGCGGGCGCAACCTCGGTGGTGACCAATCCGTACACCCAGGTGACGCCCGCCAGCGGTGTGACGAGCGACGTGCGCTTCGGCTATTCGCGTGGCGCTGTCGAGAACAACGTCGTGGACGTCAATGAGCAGACCGGCTTCAGGCTCTCCGGCAACGCGATTCAGATGCTCAATGGTGGCCAGTGGCAGGCGCTGACCGACAGCAGCACGCTGCGCATCACCGACTTCCGCGTGACGCTGCTGACGCAGGACGTACCGCTGGCGTGCTTCAACCCATGTCCCGTGGGAGCGACCGCCTGCCCACCCACTCAGACGGTGCGCGATGTTCGCGTGGAGATCTCCGGCGCCGCCGTGTTCGATCCGTCGGTCCAGCGCAATGCGCGCAGCCAGGTGCGACTGCGCAACGACGTTGTCAACGGCGCCTGCCCGACCTGATGGAGAAGTACGAATGAAGCGGCTTGATTCGGCGCATCCTCGTCGCCAGCGCGGTGCGGCCGCATTGCTGGTGGTCGTGGTGTTGTTCTTCATTCTGGCGATGGTCACCGCATACGCGGGCCGCAGCCTGATCTTTGAGCAGCGCACATCGATCAACAACCAGCGTACGGCCCAGGCCTTCGAAGCCGCTGAGTCTGGCCTGGACTTCGCCATCGGCCTGCTGGGCGGTGGCCGTGTCGACGCAGCGTGCGCCAGTACCACCGACGTCGCATTCGATAGCTTCCGCCAGCGCCATCTCTCGCAGGATGCGAGCGGGAACTACACCACGCCCGGCGCGCAGGCGACGCTGACACCGTCCTGCATGCTGTTGGGCCCACCGAATGGTGCCCGCTGCAGCTGTCCCAGCGCGGGCGCGCCGGCGTTGGGGGTCCCGGTCGGTGGTCTGGTTCCGACTTTTCAGGTGCACTTCGAGACGACCGGAATCGGACAGCCAGGCGTCGTGCGCGCCGTCTCGCGCGGGTGTAGCAGCATCGGCCAGGAGTGCTATGCAGCTGCGGCGCCGACGCGGGCCGATGCGGTGGCCGAGGTATCGGTGCTGCTAGGCCTGAATTCCGCACTGGCCACGCCGCCATCGGCCGCACTCACCATCCGCGGCGGGCTCAATGCCAATGGTGGTGCGCTGGCCATCGTCAACGCCGACGTGCCGACCCGAGGCATCACGATCGACGCCGGTGGTGCAATCGTGAACGACGGCAATGTCCAGTTGAGCAGCACGCCGGGCACGCCCGGGTCGGCGTCGGTGCTTGCGAGCGATCCGTCGCTGACGGAACTTGCCACTTCCGACCGCATGTTTGTCTCGGTGTTCGGGATGGACCGCGCCACCTATCGCTCGCAGCCGGCCGCTGTACAGGTGAGCTGCTCGGGCAATTGCGCGACGCAGATTGCCACCGCGGTGTCGCAGAACCCCGGCCGGGTGATCTGGGTACAGGGCCCGGCGACGATCGATTCGGCGCAAGTGTGGGGCACCGCGGCGCAACCGGTGATGCTGCTCGTACAGGGCAACCTCACGGTGTCGGCCAACTTGCAGCTGTTCGGTGTCCTCTACCTCCAAGGCGACGCCACGACCTGGACCACCAACGCCGGCACGACGCTGGTCCAGGGCGCAGTGGTTGCCGAGGGCGACCTGTCGGTGCAAGGAGCCCCGACCATTGTCTTCAACCCCGGTGTGCTGCAGACCATCAACCTCACGCAAGGCTCGCTGGTTCGCATACCGGGCAGCTGGCGCGATTTCGCCGCAGGGAGCTGAACGTGCACAAGACCCTTCGGTTATCGCGCGGCGTTTCGCTGGTGGAGGCGATGGTCGCGCTGGCGGTGATGGCGTTCGGCATGCTGGCCGTCGTGGGCGTGCAGTCCACGCTGCGCCTGAACGGCGACATTGCCAAACAGCGCTCGGAGGCGACACGCCTCGCGCAGGAGCGGCTGGACACGCTGCGCTCGTTCACCTCGATCGATGGCGCCGGTGGCTACAACGAGATCGTCGCCAACGCAGGCCCCACGCCGGTCAACGACCTCGTGACCAACACGACCTTCAACGTGCAAAGCGAAGTCGTCACCTACGCCGACCCACCGGCGCGGGCGCTGCGCGTCACGGTCGGCTGGACCGACCGCGCCGGCGGCGCTCAACAGGTGGTCATGGCCAGCGCGATCGCGGCGGCTGCCCCCGCGCTGTCGGGCACGCTGGCTGTGCGCCCGGGCATCGCTGCGGTCGCGCCCGTGCGGCGGCCCCTCAAGCGTCACCCGACGATTCCCGTGCTGGCGCGCGATCTGGGCGGGTCGAGCGCGTTTGTGCTGCCATTTCGGCCCTGGACTGTCCTTGTCTTCAACAACGTCACCGGCGTCGTCACGGGCATCTGCAATCTCAACTACGACACCTCCAACGACACCGTCACCAGCAGCGACATCGACTCCTGCGCCAACACGATGACCGGACAATTGCTGACCGGATTTGTGCGCTTCCAGCCGAAGACCAGTGGCGGCGACCTGATCGCGGCCGACGTTGAGAATCCACCGGGCCCGGCGCTCAATCTCCGCATGCGACTGACGCTCACCAGTTCAGGGCATCCGCAAGGCCCCACCTGCTTCGATGACGCCACCTCATACAGCGTCAGTGATGGCTCCCAGCAGTACGCGCAGTACTTCTGCGTGGTCTACTCGAACTCGGCGGGCACCTGGTCCGGTATATCGACCGTCGAGGCCCGCAGCGGATTCGGCTCTCCGCTTTGGGTGATCTCCGACACACAGGATCCGTCGCCAGGGGCGGCCGACGCCTACCGCATCTGCCGCTACACGGTGGCCACGAGCGACACCCAGACGGTGTCGAATCAGGATCACCCTCGCAACTACGCCGACGTCAGCGGCAACCTGGTGAACCAGAACTTCGTCGCCATTCGAGCGGTGAAGCATTGCCCCGCCGACGGCCCAGCCGACCCTGCAAACGGCGACCTCGTCAACAGCAACACCTTGCAGCACCAGCCGACACCGAGTTGACGTGGCCGGCGTAGACTGACCGGCGCAATGCCGATCGATGAGCATGACCAGCGCCAGCTGCGACACGCGCTGGGGCTGGCGCACGGCGCGATCGGCCGCTCCGATCCCAACCCGCGCGTCGGCTGCGTCCTGGCCGACGCGACCGGACAGACGATCGGTGAAGGGGCCACGCAGCGAACCGGCGATGCCCATGCCGAAGTGATGGCGCTGCGCGCCGCCCAGGCGAACGGGGGGTCGACGCGCGGCGGCACCGCCTGGGTGTCGCTCGAGCCGTGTTCGCACCACGGGCGGACGCCGCCATGCGCCGATGCGCTGATCGCGGCTGGGGTACACCGTGTCGTTGCGGCTACCGTCGACCCTAACCCACTGGTCGCGGGCGCAGGGCTACAGCGTCTGCGCGACGCAGGCGTCAGCGTCGAAGTGGCCAGTGGCGAGATTGCTAGCCAGGCGCGCGAGCTGAACATCGGATTCTTCTCCCGTATGCGGCGAGGCCGGCCCTGGGTGCGCTGCAAGGCGGCCGCCTCGCTGGACGGCCGCACCGCACTGGCTGACGGTCGCAGCCAATGGATCACCGGTGAGGCTGCGCGAGCCGACGGCCACGCATGGCGTCGCCGCGCGGGGGCAATCCTCACGGGTGTCGGCACCGCACTGGTCGACGACCCGCGCCTCGACGTCCGCCACGTCGTCACCGAGGTACAACCGCTGCGCGTGGTGATCGATTCGACGTTGCGCCTGCCCGCACGAGCGCGGGTGTACGACCCGCCGGGGACGGCGCTGGCCTTCTGTGCTCGCACCGATTCCACTGCCGCGGCGGCCCTGCGTGCGCGCCGGGTCGAGGTGATCGAGCGGCCTGCGGGCGACGGAGCCGTCGACCTCCGGGCGGTGCTGGCCGAGCTCGCCGGGCGCGGCGTCAACGAGCTCCATGTCGAGGCCGGGCCTACGCTCACCGGGGCCCTATTGCGCGCGGGGCTGGTCGACGAGTTGCTGGTCTATCTCGCCCCCAAGCTGATCGGCGACGGACGCGGCATGGTCGATGTCCGCCTGACCGAGCTGTCGCAAGCGTGGCCGCTGCGCTTCGAGTCGATGCAATCCATCGGCGACGACCTGCGCATCGTCGCGCGCAGACTCGACGCGCTCGACGGGCTGTCCTAGGTACCGTCGTCCGCCATCGGCACCGGCGACAATCGCCGCATGTTCACCGGCATCATCACCGCCATCGGTCAGATCGTGAGCGCACGGCCGCTCGGCTTGGACCGTTCCTTCGGCCTGCGCCTCACGATCGACACCCCGCCCGGCTATCTCGTCGACAGCACGCTGGGTGACAGCATCGCACTGAACGGGGCTTGCATGACTATTGCCGGTATCGACGCGGCGCGCCAGAGCTTTGACGTGGATATCTCGGCCGAAAGCCTGGCCCGCACCACCGGACTCGACCGGCCGGGGCACGTCAACCTCGAGTTGGCCCTGCGGGTGGGCGACCGGCTGGGAGGCCACCTGGTCAGCGGCCACGTCGACGGCACTGGAACTGTCGCCGGTGTGGCGCCCGTCGGTGAGTCTACGGAACTACAGCTGCGCTGCCCCGCGGAGCTGGCGCGCCTGATCGCGGTCAAGGGATCGCTGGTCGTTCAGGGCGTCAGCCTCACCGTCAATCGCGTCGCCGATGGCC
>DATJYZ010000147.1:0-4818 GCA_035499355.1 Burkholderiaceae bacterium
CTGCGTGCCCTGCGGCGCAGGCACGTCGCCTTCGGCGAGCCGCAGCGGCGCGCCGCATTCGCAGACCTGGTAGCTGCGCATTCTCATGGTGGGTCTCCTGGCTTGATCGACGTGCACGTAGCTTACCGCCCGCGCACGACCCCGGCGCCAGACGCATCGACGCGATGGTGCGCAAGCGCCTCCGGGCGCCCTCGACGCTGGCGATCGTCAGCTGCCGGAGTTCAGCCAGACCACTGTGGTGCGCAGCTGAAAGTCGCCCCCGAACAACAGCGCCCGATCGGGCCACACGACTTGCTTCACTGCGCTCGGCGCCAAGCCTCCGCCCCCCGATGCGCTCGCCGGCGTGCGCACCGAATGGCTGGGCCGGCTCGCGAGCGGCCCGGCGTCGGCGTCGAGCCACGTCACCCAGTCGAGCCACTGGGTACTTGAGTCGTCGGACCACAAGGAGGCCAGGCTGCCGCTCGTGATGACCAACCGGCTTCCGATCGCTACCGCACCGGGATTGTTGGAGAAGAACGGCAACACACCGGCCAGTTGCTCGGTGTCGAGCTGACCCGCCGTCGTGCGCAGGATCGCACCGGCCGCATCCACGCGTACCCCCGCGGCGTTGGCGATGGGCAGGCCAGAGCCGAGGGCCGCTGGCCATAACAGCGCCCCGCCCTGATCGAACACCAGCGGCGTGACGAACGAGTTCGGGCCGGGCATGGTCGCCATCTGGAACACAGACAGTACCGTCGAGTTCGCTTGCGCGAAGGCGTACTGCTCGGCGTAGCCGCCACCCGTGCCCTTGGTCCAGGCCACGGCGACACGCCCGCCGCCAGCCGACACGCTCGCATTGGCGAACGACCCGGTGTCGACGACGATCTCCGCGGCCGCCGCGTTGCCGTTGCTGTCCATCTGCTGCAACACCAGCTCGTTGACGAGGCCAACCCCGACGTTGGTGTAGCTGCGGCTGCATAAGACCCACACGTTGGCGCCGTCCGACGCCACCTCGAATCGCTGCACGCTCGCGCCGACGCGTCCACCGCCGAAGTCGAACGACGTCCCTCCGACCGTACCGAGCAGATTGCCGTCGGCGTCGAACCGTGCCAGCGACAACTGCGCCCCCGAGGGTTCAAGATAGATGGCACCGGTCTGATGGCCCACGAGCCGGCCGAGCGTCGCATTCACGGTCAGGCCGGAATGCTGCTTCGCGCTCAGCACGTTGCCGCGCTTGTCCATCCAGCTCACCAATGTCCCGGTGAAACTCGACGTGTCGTTGCTGAACACCAGCGCATGGTCGGCAAATCCGACGGCACCCAGAAAGCCCTGGCTCGGACCGCGCAGGCTCACGCCGGGCATGGCGGCGCTCGACCCCGAAACCACCGCAGGCACCGGCGACATCGCACCGAATCCCTGGGTCAGTCCGTCCCACGCAACGATGACCTCGTCGCCCACGTGATCCGAGGTCGCCGAGTTCGGCACCGTGAGCCGCTGACGCACCACGCCGATGCCGGCGGCGTACCAGGTGGACTGCGTCGCCGCCAGCACCGTCCCCGAGGAGCTGCCGTCGCGGCTGAACGTGATGCGAACCAGCCCGATCATGTCCACACGAACGGCCTGCAATGGCGGCAGGTTCTCCGGCGTGATGGATTCGATGCCGACCACGACTCGATAGATCGCAACGTCGGCGGCTTCGTTCCTGCCGTCGCCGTCGCCGTCGGCGCCGACGTCGGCGATGTGCTGCTCGAGCAGCGTGTACTGGTCGTTCTGTCGAACGGGCGAGCGCAACTCGACCGACTGGCTGGATGAGACCCCGCCCGTCGACAGGTCGAGTGGCGAGACGGACAGGACGGTGCCGCCGACGACGGAGACTCCGATCGCGTCGGCACCTGCGTTGAATGCGTTGGTGGCCTGCTCCTGAAAACCAGCGCCCACGGCGCTCTGGCTGACCACGTTGGTGTAGACGACCGGCGCGGCTCCCGTGTATGCAACATCGCGGCCGCGGTAGGTCAGCGTGGCACCCGTGGCCAGAGGCCGCAACACGGTGGCGTCGGTAAACAGGACGGCACCGGGTGGACCGGCCGGTGGAACCAGGCTACCGGTGGGTGCACCACCGCCGCCCGAGCCTCCACCTGAACTGCCACCGCCACCCCCACCACACGATGCCAGCAGCAAGGCCAGCGCGGCAGCGCAAGCGCCGCGACACACCGACGCGAACACACCCATCTCCCGGTCCCTCACGATTTGTCGTCGGACAATCGCATATCCGCGGTCACACCGAACATCGCGTTTACGCCTAGCGGCATTGGGTCGCGCGGGCCAGGCGCATGGGGCGCTTGGCCGGGCCAGTCGATTGGCTGCCCGTCGACGCCGCGGTCCGCGTGCCTGCGCGGCACCGCGGCGTCTCGGTCAGCGAATCTTCGCCGCCTCCGCTTCCATCTGCGTGACCAGCGCGTCGAGCTGGTCGATCACCGCCTGGATGGTCGCGCGCTGCGTCAGGTCGACGCCGGCCTTCTGCAGCTGCGCCATCGGCTGGTCGTTGCCGCCGCTCTTCAGCAGCGTCAGGTAGCGCTCGGTCGCGGCCTTGCGCGCCTCGGGCGCGCCACTGGTCATGGCCTTGAACAGCTGCGCCGACGAGGCGAAGCAGGTGGCGTACTGGTACACGTAGTACGGCGAGTTGAAGAAGTGCGAGATGCGTGCCCAGGTATCCGCGTAGAACGCGTCGAACGTGACGGCATCGCCATAGTACGTGCGCGCGGTGTCCGTGTAGAGCTTGCGCAGCACGTCGGTGGTGACCGGCTCGCCACTCTCGACCAGCCGGTGCGCCTGCAGTTCGAAGTCGGCGAACATCACCTGCGTGTAGTAGGTGCCGACGATCGAATCGGCGGCATGCTGCAGCAGCAGGAAGCGCTCTTTCGGGTCGCTCGTGCGGCGCAGCAACTCGTCGAGCAGGAAGCGCTCGTTGGTGGTGGAGGCCACCTCGGCCACGAAGATGGTGTAGTCCGAGGTCGAGAACGGCTGGTTCTCGTACGACAGCACCGTGTGCATCGCATGCCCGGCCTCGTGCGCGAAGGTGAACACCGAATCGAGCGTGTCGTTGTAGTTCAGCAGCTGGTAGGGCCCCACGCCGTAGACGCCGGCGCTGTAGGCGCCGCTGCGCTTGCCCGGGCTCTCGTAGACGTCGATGCGGCCGCCCGCCACGAAGCGCCGGTAGCGCGACACGTACTCCTGGCCGAGCGGCGCCACCGAGGCCAGCGCCAGCTCGCGCGCCGTCTCGTAAGGGTAGGACTTGTCGCTCTTGTACAGCGGCAGCGAGCCGTCGTACGGGTGGTAGGTGGGCAGGCCGAGCAGCTTCTTGCGCAGCCGCAGGTAGCGCTGCAGCGGCGCCACACCCGCGCGCGTGGCCTCGATCAGCGTCTCGACCACCTGGCGCGGCACCGCGTCGGCGTCGAGCGCGGCATCGAGCGTGGTGGGGAAGTTGCGCGCCTGCGCCATGAACCAGTCGCGCTGCAGCGTTGCGTTGTAAAGCGCGGCGTAGGTGTTGGCGGTGGCCGCGTAGGCGCCCAGGTGCGCCGCGGCGGCCTTCGCGCGGTCGGCCTGGTTGCGGTTGCCCTCGAGCAGCGCGTAGTAGCTCGCCGGCGACAGCGTGACGCTGCTGCCGTCGTCCACCGTGATGGTCGGAAACTTGATGTCCGAGGTGCTCAGCTCGGAGTAGGTCTCGCGCGGCGTGCCGTTGAAGCGGGTGGCCAGCGACAGCAGGCGCTCGCCCTTCTCGTCGAGCACGTGGGCCGCGCGGCGATACGCCTCGAGGATCGGAAAGCGGTAAGGCTTCAGCGCCGGCGTCTCGTCGAGCCAGCGCTGCATCGCGGCCTGCGGCACCGTCAGCAGCTCCGGCGCGAACCAGGCGCTGGCGGTGTCGAACTTGGCGAACAGCGCGCCGACGCGTTGGGCGCGCCCGGCCACCGCCTGGTCGCGCGTGTCGACGTCGCGTTGCAGATGCGCGTAGCTGTACACGCGGTACTGCAGCTTGCCGATGTCGTCGAACGCGAGGTAGGTCTTCAGCACCGCGTCGGGGCCGTTCTTCAGCGTGCCCTTGAGCGCCGCAAAGGCATCGATCTTGGCATCCATCTCGCGCATGCCGGCTTCCCAGGCCTCCCAGCTCGGGTAGATGGGACTGAAGTCCCAGCGAAATTCGGCCGGGATGTCGGCGCGGTTGCGCGGCCCTTTGGCGGCGGGAACGGAAGTTTGTGCCATGGCGGAGAAGGTCATGGCCGTCATCAGCCCGATGGCCGGCCAGAGGAATCGGTTGCTCATCGCGGCATTGTGTCAGCCGCTGCCGGGCGGCGGCGGGTCCCGCCCGCCCCGGGGGCGGCCCCAGGCCGCCCACACCGTGGCGGGCACCGGACCGTGCACGGTCGCCTGCCTCAGCCCGCGCCCAGCACCGACGTCACCGCCTCGCCCACGCGCTCGACCATGCCGTCGAGCATGCCTTCGCCGATGACGAACGGCGGGCCCAGGTAGACCTGGTCGCCGCGGCCGCGCGTGATGACACCGCGTTCGCGCAGCGCGGCCAGCACCTGTGGCCCGACTTTGCGAGCGGCATCGAACGGGCGCTTCGTCGCGCGGTCCTCGATGAGCTCCAGCGTGGCCATCAGGCCGATCCCGCGGATGTCGCCCACGTGCGGATGCGCGCCGAGCGACCGGCGCAGGCCGGCATGCATGCGCTCGCCCAGGTGCGCCGCGCGCTCTACCAGCCGCTCGCGCTCCAGCACGTCGAGCGTGGCCAGCGCCACCGCGCAACACACCGGGTGGCCGCTGTAGGTGTAGCAGTGCATC
>DATJYZ010000148.1:0-32508 GCA_035499355.1 Burkholderiaceae bacterium
AAGATGGCCTACGGCACCGACGTCGACGAGCACGGTCACGGCGCTACCCCCGAGGCCGACGGCACGGTGCCCGTGCTGACGGCCGAGGCCGAGGTGCCGGCACGTGCCGCGCCGACGCGTCAAGGGGGCTGATGCATGGACATCCTGCTGCTCCTGATCTACTCGTTCTTCGTCTGGCTGATCTTCATCAAGTTCAAGTGGCTGCCGTGGAACATCACCAGCCAGGTCATCGTCGTCACCATTCCCGTCATCGCGCTGACGATGCTGATCCTGTTCCTCAACATCGGCGCACCGTCGAGCCACGACGTGCGCGTCATCAACTACTCGGTGCAGATCGTGCCGCGCGTCACCGGTCGCGTGACCGAGGTGCCGGTCGAGCCCAACCGGCCGGTCAAGAAGGGCGACGTGCTGTTCAAGATCGATCCGGTGCCGTTCCAGCTCAAGGTCAGGGCGGCGCAGGCCAACGTCGAGCAGCTGCGTGCCAAGCTGATCGGCAACAAGGCCAACCAGCGCAGCTACGAAGAGCAGGTCAAGGAGGTCGCTAAGCGCAAGGCGGCGGTCATTTCCAAGCTCGAGCTGGCGAGGCTGCGCGTCAAGCAATACGGCGAGCTGGCGAGCACCGGCGCCGCCCCGCGCTTCGAGCTCGAGCAGGCGCAGGCCGAGGTGGCCTCGTTGAGCGACGAGATCGCGGCATTGAACGCCAGCGAGACGCAGGCGGTGGTCAAGACGCAGGCGCGCACCAAGGACGGCGAGCAGGACGAGGTCGCGCGCACCAAGGCCGAGATCGCGAGCGCCGAGGCGCAGCTCGCCGATGCGCAGTGGGAGCTCGACCAGACCACCGTCTACGCGCCCAATGACGGCACGGTCGTCAACCTGCAGCTGCGCCCGGGCCAGGTGTCGGCGGCGTTGCCGATGGCACCGGTGATGACCTTCGTCGAGAACGGGCAGTGGGTGATCGCGCTGTTCGCGCAGAACGAGGTGCGCAAGGTCCAGCCCGGCCAGGAAGCCGAGATCGCGCTGCAGATGTACCCGGGGCGCATCATCAAGTGCAAGGTCGACTCCGTGGTGTGGGCCACCGCGGGCGGCCTGGTGCCGGTGCTGGGCAACGGGCCCAACATCGGAGGGATCCCACCAGGGGCACTCGCGGTACGACTGTTCCCCGATGACAAGGATCTGTTCATCGCCGCCGGCGCGCGCGGCTTCGGTGCGATCTATACCGACTACGCCGAAATGATCCACATCCTGCGCAAGGTGTTCATGCGCGTGTCGGCCAAGCTCGACTGGCTGATCCTGAAGCTGCACTAGATGGACACCTCCCCGAAGCGGCCTGCGGTGGCCGCCTTCCCCCAAGGGTGGCAACACCGGCGGACCGGCAAGACCGGATCTGCGGTGTTTGCTTGGCAGCGGCTCGACCTGCTCGCCACGGTTGCGATGGCGCTGCTCGCCGGTGGCTGCGCGCTGCAGCCGGCGCCGAAGCCGGAGGACACGCGCGCGCAGGCGATGGGCAGCACCGACGTCACCACGCCGTGGCGTGCCGGCGATGGCAACCCGGCGGTCGTGCAGGACAACTGGCTTGCGACCTTCAATGACGCGCAGCTCGACGCGCTGGTCGCCGAGGCGGTGCAGCGCAACCCGGACCTGCGCATCGCCGCCACCCGGGTCGAGCAGGCCACCGAGCAGTTGCGCATCGCTGAGGCGGCGCGGCGGCCGCAGATCAGCATCGTCGGCACCGGCGGTATCAAGATGACCGACATGAGCTCGGCGCTCACCGGCATCGCCGGCCTGCTGACGTGGGAGCTCGACCTGTGGGGCCAGCTGCGCTACCAGCGCGAGGCCGCGGCCGCGGGACTCACCGCCGTGCGCGCCGACACCGAGTTCGCCCGCCAGTCGATCGCCGCCACCACCGCGAAGGCCTGGTTCATCGCCGCGCAGACGCTCGGCGAGCAGCAGCTGGCCGACGACATGGTGAAGTCGTCCGACCACCTGGTGCGCCTGGCCGGCGACCGCTATCGAATCGGCGCCGGCAGCGACCAAGACGTGGCTCTGGCCGCCGCCAACCTGAATGCCGCGCGCGACTCGCTGGTGCAGGCGCGCTACGCCCATCAGGCGTCGGTGCGCGCTCTGGAGTTGCTGCTCGGCCGCTACCCGGCCACCGAGCTGCGTGCGCGGCCGGACCTGCCGCCGCTGCCAGGCCCGGTGCCGGCAGGGCTGCCATTGCAGATGCTCGAGCGCCGGCCCGACATGATCGCGGCCGAGCGCCGTGTCGCCTTGGCCTTCAACCGGGTGGGCCAGGCCAAGGCCGCCGAACTGCCGTCGATCCGCCTCACCGGCAACGTCGGCTACATCGACAGCGACATCCTGCAGTTGAAGCAGGACTACAGCAATCCGTCGGCCGGCGTCGGCGCCAAGATCGTGGCACCGATCTACACCGGCGGCGGCCTCGACGCCCAGGTCGAGTTGATGAATGCGCAGCAGCGCGAGGCGGTGGCGCAGTACGCGCGGCAGGCGCTGCGCGCGATCGGCGATGTCGAGGAGTCGCTGGCAACGGCGCGCAAGCTGGCCGAGCGCGAGGTGCTGCTGAAGGCGATCAGCGCGGACCAGCAGCGCGCGCTCGACCTGGTATTGATCGCCTACCGGGTCGGCAAGCAGGATCTGCGCAGCGTCGAGCAGCAGGCGCTCGCCCTCTACGCGACGAACGTGAACCTGTTGCGCGTGCGCGGCGAAGAGCTGAGCCAGCGCGTCACGCTGCACCTGGCGCTCGGCGGCAGCTTCGGCGACCGCATCGACGTCAGCGACGCCGGGCGGTGACGCGCGCCGCCCTTGGGCCATCGGGATGATGGCGGAGGCACAATCCCGCGTCGTCGTGACCCACCGTGATGCGATGCGGATGCTGTGGCGTGTGCTGGCCGGCGGCCTGCTGATGGCGCTGGTCGGCTGCGCCAGCCTGCCGACCGAGGTGGCGCGCACACCCAGCCATGCGCTCGCCGACACCGATGCCACGCGGCTGGGCCGCGCGCTGGCCGCCAACGTCGCCGCGCATCGCGGCCAGACCGGCGTAAATGCGCTGGCGAGCGGCCGCGAGGCGTTCGCGGCGCGCATGGCGATGGCGCTCGTCGCCGAGCGCTGCATCGACGCGCAGTACTACATCTGGCATGACGACATCACCGGCTCGATGATGTTCCGCGCGCTGCTCGACGCGGCGGACCGCGGCGTGCGGGTGCGCCTGCTGCTCGACGACAACAACACCAAAGGCCTCGACGCGGTGATCGCGTTGCTCGACGCGCACCCCAACGTCGAAGTGCGGCTGTTCAATCCGTTTCCCAACCGCACGTCGCGGCTGGCCGACTACGCCTCGGAGTTTTCGCGCCTGAACCGGCGCATGCACAACAAGTCGTTCACCGTCGACAACCAGCTCACCATAGTCGGCGGCCGCAACATCGGCGACGAATACTTCGGCGCCGCCGACGAGATGGAGTTCGCCGACCTCGACGTCATCGCCGCCGGCGCGGTGGTGCGCGACGTGTCCGCCGAGTTCGACGCCTACTGGAACAGCCCGTCGTCGTATCCGGCGGCGAGCCTCGTCGGTGCCTCCAGCGCCGATGACGCCGCCAAGGTGCGCGCGCAATGGACCCAGCTGGCCGACGAGCCGCGCGCCGCCAAGTACAGGCAGGCCGTGCAGGAGACGCCGCTGGTGCGTGAGCTGCTTGCCGAGCGGCTGCCGCTGGAGTGGATGGCGGCGCGGCTGGTGGCCGACGACCCGGCCAAGGTGATCCGTCCGCCCGAACAGAGCGAGACCCACATGCTGCCGCGCCTGATCGCCGCGATGGGCGACCCGAAGACCGAGCTCGACCTGGTGTCGCCGTACTTCGTGCCCGGCGACGACGGCACGCAAGGCCTGCGCGCACTGGCCGACCGCGGCGTGAAGGTGCGTGTGCTGACCAACTCGCTGTCGGCCACCGACGTCGGCCCGGTCTACGCCGGTTACTCCAAGTACCGCGAGCCGCTGCTGCGCGGCGGCAATCTCCGCCTGTTCGAGCTCAAACGCACGGCGCCCGAAGGCAGCGAGCAGGCCGACAAGCAGCGCCGCGGCATCGGCAGCAGCTCCGATGCCGGGTTGCACGCCAAGACCTTCGCGGCCGATCGGCAGCGCATCTTCGTCGGCTCGTTCAACCTCGATCCGCGCTCGGCGCGCCTGAACACCGAGATGGGCGTGGTGCTGGAGAGCCCTCGTCTCGCCACACGGCTGGCCAACCTGTTCGACGACAGCATCCCGCGCACGCAGTACGAGGTGCGCCTGACCAACGACGACAGCGGTGTCGAGTGGGTCGAGCGGGCGCCGGAGGGCGAGGTGGTCCACCGCGCGTCGCCCGAAACCGGGCTGCTGCGGCGCGCCTGGATCCGCCTGCTGTCGGTGCTGCCGATCGAGTGGATGCTGTGACCGGCGCTGACGTGCATCGTGCCCACGTACCGCGGCGCGCCGGCGTCGTGCGCTGCCTCGACGCGCGCGGCCACCCGCGTGGCGCGGGCAGCAGCGGCGCGCGCGCCGCGCCGGCGGAGAAGCGGTGCAGGCCAGCCACCGTGCGCAGTGTGCGGCGATCGCCGGGGCCAGCGGGAGCTCAGTGGTCCGCGTGCGCGTCGGTGGTGCGCAACTCGACCAGTTGCTGACGCGTCTCCGACATGTCGCGTTCGAGGAAGTAGTTGAGGAAGGTGCGGATCACCGCAATCGCCGCCACGCGGCCGATCGCCTCCCAATCGGTGGTGATGGCGGTCTCGATGATGTCGGCCGCGAGCTGGAACGTCAGCCCGGCGATCAGCCAGCGCGCGTAGTGCAGCCACACCTCGCGGCGCAGGCGCGCGTCGAGTCTGGCGAACAGGCCCTGCACGACCGACGCGGTCGCCTGCAGCGTGCCGAACACGATCATCGCCAGCGCGATCGCGTCGATCACCGTGATCGAGAACTCGCTGGCGACGATCAGCCACTCGTGCATCGAAGCGCCCATGTCAGGCGGCGCCCTCGGGGCCGGGGTCGCGCCGCACGCAGCGAAAGCCCACGTGGCTGGTGGAGGTGTCCACCGGCTGCGCGTGTCGCGCCGCCGGCCGGTAGCGACGGCAGTAGTTGGGCGCGCACAAATGCGAGCCGCCCTTGAGCACCTTGCGCGGGATCTTGATGTCCGGCTGGCACGGGTCGAAGCTGCCGTCTTCGGGCCCACCGCGTGGATTGCTCGGTGCGCAGCACGGGTGCGCGGGATCGGCGTCCGCGTGCCGGGTGGAGTACCAGTCGCAGGTCCACTCCCAGGTGTTGCCGATCATGTCGTACAGCCCATGGCCGTTGCGCGGGAACGCACGCACCGGCGACGTGCGTGCGTAGCCGTCGCTCTCGAGGTTGTGGTTCGGAAACTCGCCTTGCCAGGTGTTGGCCTGGTGCTTGCCGCCCGGCGTGAACTCGTCGCCCCAGGCGAACTCGGCGCCGTCGAGGCCGCCGCGCGCGGCGTACTCCCACTCGGCCTCGGTGGGCAATTCCTTGCTGGCCCATTGCGCGTAGGCCAGCGCGTCACGGTACGCCACGTGCACCACCGGGTGGTCGTCGAGCCCGGCGATCGAGCTGCGCGGGCCTTGCGGGCGCCGCCAGTTGGCGCCGAACTTGAACTGCCACCACTCGGCGAAGTTGCGCAGATCCACCGGACGCCCCGGCGGCGTGAACACCAGCGAGCCCGGTTGCAGCATGTGCGGCAGCGCGCCGGGATAGTCGTTGGGGTCGGGCGCGATCTCGGCGAACGTGACGTGGCCCGTGGCCTCGACGAACCTGCGGAACTCGCGGTTGGTGACCGGCGTGCGGTCGATCCAGAAGCCGCTCACGTGCACGCGGTGCGCGGGCATTTCCTCGGGGTAGTGCTTGTCGGACCCCATGAGGAAGGGGCCACCGGCGATCCACACCATCTCGTCGCCGATCGGCCGCCTGGCGGGCGCGCTGGCGGTGGTCGTGCGGGTGCTCATGCGCGCATTGTTCGCGGACGTGGCGGTCGATGCTATAGGACCTTGGTGCCATGCGCGCCTCGGGCCGCGGGCTGCCCGCAGGGGCCATGACGTCGATGCGCGCCAGGCTCCTCTGCGCATCCGACAGGGCGCGCCGCGGTCGGTCGATGCAGCTTTAGAAGCGCGCACCTAGGCTTTTGGGGGCTGGTTAGTTTTCGCTCTCTAGGGGAGCGCGGCGAAGATCGCGACGTCTTCTCAAGCAACCACGGACCCAACCGCATGACCACCGCATCCGCCAACCTCAACACCATCGCCATCGACGTCGTCGGCCACTACGGCCAGACCGCGAAGAACCTGCTGGCCACCTACCGCGTCGGCACCGAGCGCGCCGTCAACGCCCTCAGCACCGGCTACGAGCGCCTGGTCGAGAAGCAGGCGCTGCCGTGGATCAACAGCGAGATCAAGTCCAACCTGGTCGGCACGCAGCAGCGCGTGGCGCGCCTGGTGGTCGACTCGGTGGCACGCATCGCCGAGCGCGCCACCAGCGCGGTCGACAGCGTGTCGGGCCGCACCGTGCAGGGCATCGAGGCCTTTGGCCAGCAGACCCAGTGGGCGCACGACATGATGGTCGTCAACGCGATCCGCACGGTCAACCTGCCGGTGGCCAAGTTGTCGCTGCGCATCGCCAGCCGCGCCGACGACGCGTCGCGCCGCCTGTCGCAGCGCGTCGCGGGCTCGGGCGTGGTCAAGGCCAAGAAGGCCGCCAAGAAGGCGGTCAAGCGCGTGCGCCGCGCCGCGCGCACCGCCTGAGTCGCGCCAGCAGCAAGTGCCAAGGGCCACGCCGAGCGTGGCCCTTTGTCGTTGTGGCACCAAAGGGCAATGGACGGCCCGGCTGCCGACCGCGACCATCGTGCTCAGCCTGCGAGGAGGTGGTCGATGGACGCGATGCCCGTGCTCGGTTCCGGTTGGCGGTTTGCGCGGCGTGGCCTCCTCGCCGCGCTGGCGGCGCTGGCGCTGGCCGGTTGTGCCAGCGTGGGCGACGCGGGCGACCCGTTGCCCTCGTGGAACGATGGCGCCAACAAGCAGGCGATCCTTAAGTTCGTCGCCGACGTCACGCGCGACGGTGCGTCGACCTTCGTGCCGCCGGCCGAACGCATCGCGGTGTTCGACAACGACGGCACGCTATGGGTCGAGCAGCCGATGTACACGCAGGTGGTGTTCGTGCTCGACTGGGTCAAGGCCAACGCGGCACAGCACCCGGAGTGGCGCGACAGCCCGGTGTTCAAGGCGCTGGCGTCAAGCGACCCGCAGGCGCTGCATGCCCTGAGCGAGCGCGAGCTCACGGGGTTCCTGTTCGCCGCGCAGGGCGGCCTCAGCGACGAGGCGTACGACGCCGCCGTGCGCGACTGGCTCGCGCGGGCGCGCCATCCGAAATTCAACCGGCCGTACACCGAGCTGGTCTACCAGCCGCAGCTCGAGCTGCTCGGCTACCTGCGCAGCAAAGGCTTCAAGACCTTCATCGTCTCCGGCGGCTCGGTCGAATTCATGCGGCCGTGGAGCGAACGCGTCTACGGCATCCCGCCCGAGCAGGTGGTGGGCACGCAGAACGCCATGCGCTACGAGCTGCAGGGCGGCAAGCCCGTGCTGCTGCGCGAGCCGAAGGTCGACTTCGTCGACGACGGACCGGGAAAACCCGTGGGCATCTACAAGCACATCGGGCGACGGCCGATCCTGGCGTTCGGCAACTCCGACGGCGACTGGCAGATGCTGCAATACACCATGGTTGGCAGCGGGCCGCGCTTGGCGCTGCTGGTGCTGCACGACGACGGCGAGCGCGAGGTGGCCTACGACCGCCACAGCAGAATAGGCCGCCTCGACAGGGCCTGGGACGACGCGCTGGCCAAGGGCTGGAACGTGGTCAGCATGAAACGCGACTGGAAACAGGTGTTCTCACCGCCGTTGCGTAATTGATTCAGAGCAATTCGGACCCGCGCCGCTCGGGTATTCTGGCCACCGAGCCGGAGCGAGCCGGCCACGGGTCAGCGGTTGGGACCTGGGACCACCAGGAGCTATTCATGCGTGCGCAATTTCGTCGTTCATGGCAACCGGCCGCGGCCGTGGCTGCGCTGGCGTTGGGTTCGGTATCCGCCTTCGCCGAGGCGCCGACCGACCGCTATTGGGCGGGGCTGGAGTACTTCTATCCGACGATCAGTTCCACCGCGCACATCGACGCCACCGCGACCCAGCGGCCGGGCACCTCGGTCAGCCTCGAGGACAACCTCGATCTGAGCGACCGCAAGGGCACGCCGTATGTCGACCTCGGGATGCGACTGGGCGAGAACTGGCGCATCGAGTTCGAGTACTACGCGCTCAATCGCAGCGCGACGCGGGTGATCGACCGCCAGATCAACTGGGGCGACACCACATTCCCGGTCGGCGCCACCGTCACCACCACCTTCGATTCCACGATCTACCGCCTCACGGGCGGCTGGTCGTTCGTCAAGACGCAGCAGGCCGAGGCCGGCGTCGGTTTCGGCCTGCACATCACCGACTTCAAGACCAAGCTCCAGGGCCAGGGCACCGGCATCCTCACTGGCAGCGGCTTCCAGACCGAAGGCCACGACGCGCTGGCGCCGCTGCCGACGGTGGGGTTGTACGGCACCTACGTGATCAACCCGCAGTTCATGGTGCGCAGCCGCATCGACTTCCTGTCGCTCAAGTACCAGGACTACGACGGCCGCTTGGTGAACTTCATGGCCGCGCTCGACTGGCGCTTCGCCAAGAACGTCGGCGCGGGCCTCGGCTTCCGCTACGTCGACTACAAGCTCGAGGCCACCAAGACCAACTTCACCGGCGAGGTGAGATACAAGTTCCAGGGTCCGACGATCTTCATCAACGCCGGGTTCTGATCGTCCGCTGAGCGCGTTCGACCGCTCGCGGGGCGGCACCGGGGGCTGGGGCGTCAGCCCTTCACGTCGGGAAACTTCTTCAGGCATTCGCCGATCGGCTCGGTCGCCTCGATCGTCGCGTACCAGTCGCGCGCGGTCGGCGAGTCGCGCCGCGCGCCGAAGCGGTAGCGCATGCGGGGCTTGGCATCGACCTCGACGGTCTCGTACTTCGGGTTGCTCATGCCCATCGGGCCAGGGAGGCTCAGCTCGACTTTGTGCTTGCCCGGGGTCACGGGGTCGTTGGTGTCGGCGAGGCTGCGGCTCTTGCCATCGATCGACATGATCAGCGCGGGTTGCTGCTCCTGGATCTGGGAGCGCTCGTGAGGCACGAACAGGGCATACGGCTGGCTGTACATTCCTGCGCCTCCCCCCGAGGCGCACCCGGCCAGCAGCAACGACGACAACCAGGCTGGCGAGATCGATCGCTTCATGGATGAGCCCTTCACCGATGTGTGCAGGTACGTAGTATGGCCGCGTGCTCGCGCGATCGTTCACCGCCCTCGGGCCACGCGTCCGATCGACGTGTTTTGACGCTAAGCGGGAGGCAGTCTGGACCGATTGGACCTTCGTCCAATGGGACACGCGGCGGGCCGGCAAGAATGCGATGCAATCCGAGGCCACGATCATCGCCACCACGCGGACGGTTCGTCTTGGTGCCAGGCGCCTGACACGCGGCGCGGCCGCCTGCGCAGCGTGCTGGGCGCTGTTGGGCACCGGCAGCGCGCAGGCCGGCTGGCTCGATCAATTCAAGGATTCCGACGATGGCCAGTTCGATCTCTCCGACTGGCTGCTCGACCGCAAAGGCTTCCTGCCGGTGCCGATCATCATTACCGAGCCGGCGGTGGGCTTCGGCGGCGGGGTGGTGGCGACGTTCTTCCGCGAGTCGCTCCGCGACGCCACGAGCCACAAGGCCGACGACGGCCGTTTGACGCCGCCGGACATCTACGCGCTCGGCGCCGCAGCTACCGAGAACGGCACCTGGATGGGCATGGCCGGCGGCATGGTCTATATCGACCGAGGCCGCTACCGCTGGCGCGGCGGCATCTCGCGCCTCAGCGTGAATCTCGACTTCTATGGCATCGGCGGTCACAACCAGCCGGTGTCCTACAACCTCGATGGCTGGGCGTCGCTGCAGGAGGGCGCGATGCGCATCGGGCAGAGCGACTTCTGGGTCGGCGTGCGTTCGGTCTACCTCGACCTGAAGAATCGCTTCGACATCGAAGGTGCCCCCAGCCTCGACGGCCTCGAGCGCGCCAGTCGCGCCTCGGGTCTCGGGTTGACGCTGGAGTACGACTCGCGCGACAACATCTTCACGCCATCGCGCGGCTGGACGGGCAGCTTCGAGGCCACCTTCTACGACCCCGACTGGGGCAGCGACACGCGCTTGCAGTCGTATCGCGGGTACGCGTTCGCGTACGTTCCGATCGGCCGCGAGTTCGTGCTGGCCGGTCGTGTCGACGGCCGCGCGGCCAACGGCCAGGTGCCGTTTTACATGCTGCCGTACGTCGACCTGCGCGGCGTGCCCGCCGCACGCCTGCAGGACCGCCGCACCGGCGTGCTGGAAACCGAGCTGCGCTGGAACGTGACGCCGCGCTGGGCGGCGATCGGCTTCGTCGGTGGCGGCCGGGCCTGGGGCACCACCGCCAGCTTCTCCGACGGCAGCGATGCCACGGCCTACGGCGTGGGGTTCCGCTACCTGATCGCCAGGCGGCTCGGTCTGTACGTGGGCCTGGATGTCGCCAAGAGCACGCTCGACCACGCGGTGTACATCCAGGTGGGCAACGCGTGGCGGTGAGGGTAGGCTTGCAGGCATGGAGTTCAAGGACTACTACGCGGTGCTCGGCGTTCCGCGCGAGGCGGGCGCCGACGAGATCAAGAAGTCGTACCGCAAGCTGGCGCGCAAGTACCACCCGGACGTCAGCAAGGAGCCCGACGCGGCAGCGCGCATGAGCGAGGTCAACGAGGCGTACAACGTGCTGTCCGACGCCGAGAAGCGCGCCGCCTACGACAACCTCGGCCGCGGCCATCGCTCCGGCGAGAGCTTCACGCCGCCGCCGGGCTGGGACGCCGGCTTCGAGTTCTCCGGCAGCGGCGTCGACGGCGCCGAAGCCGGTGACTTCAGCGACTTCTTCAGCGAGCTGTTCGGCCGCATGCATTCGCGCGGCGGCCGCGCCTCGGCGCACGCCGGGCCCGGCGGCGCGCTGCGCGGCGACGACCACCACGCCAAGATCGTGCTCGACCTCGAGGACGCCTGGCGGGGTGTGCAGACCCAGGTGTCGCTGCAGGCGCCGCAGTTCGACGGGCAAGGCCGTCTGCAGCTCGTGCGGCGCACGCTCGAGGTCAAGATTCCCGCGGGCGTCAAGCCGGGCCAGTTGATCCGGCTGGCCGGGCAGGGCGGCGCCGGCCATGGCGGCGCCGCCGCAGGCGACCTGATGCTCGAGGTGGAGATCGCGCCGCATCCGCGCTTCCGGCTCGACGGCGCCAACGTCGTCGCCGAGCTGCCGCTGGCGCCGTGGGAGGCGGCGCTCGGCGCCGTGGTGCCGGTCGCGTTGCCCGACGGGCAGAGCCTCAAGGTGCGCGTGCCCTCGGGTGCGCAGAGCGGCCAGGTGCTCACCGTGCGCGGCAAAGGGTTGCCGTCGCGTCCGCCCGGCGACCTGGAACTGCAGCTGCGCGTGGTGTTGCCGAGTGCGCACGACCCGCGTGCCAAGCGCGCCTACGAGCAGATGGCCGCCGAGCTCGCGCCCGAGTTCGATGCGCGCAAGGTGGCGGCCGCCGAAACCGTGCGCCAGAAGGAGAACGAGCGATGACATCCGCCTCGCCCGCGCTGCAAGCGCTGCTCGACGATGCGACGCTCGATGCGGCACAGCTGTGTCGCATCGCGGGCATCGATGCCCATTGGCTGCAGCAGCGCGTCGCCGACGGCCTGGTCGGTGCGTGCGCCGGCGGCGAGGGCACCGTGGTGCAGTTCGATGCGGTCGCATTGCGCCGCGTGCGGCGCATGGTGCGCCTGGAGCGCGACTTCGACGCGGTGCCCGAGCTGGCGGCACTGGTGGCCGACCTGGAGGATGAAGTGCGCGCGCTGCGCGCGCGCCTGCAGCGGCTCGGGCCCTAGAGCGCACGGCCGGTCGAGGCGGCCGTGCGAGCCGACCTGGGCATCAACCTTTCTTCAACTCCGACGGGCTCAGCAGCTTCCACTGGCCCTGCACGTTGCACAGGTTGAGCACGCTGCTGCCCTTGCGGTCGGTGGTCTCGCTGGTCACGCGCAGCTGCCGGCACGGCAGATCCTGCCAGGTGAAGGTCTTGATCACCTTGAGCTCGCCGCGGCTGCCGCTGACCGGGTTCTGCCAGGTGATGCTCTCGCCGGCCTTGGCGTCGCCGAGCGCCTTGCGCGAGGCTTCGAGAAAGAGCTTGAGGTCCTCTTCGTTGAAGCGCTCGGCCGGCGTGTTCTTCAGCAGGCCGACCCAGTTCTGCGCCGCCGCCGGCACGGCGAGCAGCACGAACACGGCCGCACAGGCCGCACGGTGCAGGCGCGGCAACACGGCGAGGCGCGATGGGCCGGTCATGGCACTCCCTCTGTGGCGATGGTCGCGATGGCGCGATCGTAGCGCGCCGAACTGTCCTACGATGCGCCTCCTGATGCGCCACACCGTCTTCGGGCCGTTCACCGTCGCCGCGCTCGCGCTCACCGGCTGCACCGTCGAGAAGGCGGCCACCTACCAGGGCTACGTCGAGGGCGAGTACGTGCACGTGGCGCCGGCGGTCGGCGGCCGGCTCGACAAGCTGCTGGTGCAGCGCGGCCAGACCATCGAGGCCAAGGCGCCGCTGTTCAACCTCGAAGCCGACGCCGAGACCGCGGCCAGGCAGCAGGCCGACGAGCAGCTGAAGTCGGCGCAGGCGCAGCTGGCGGACCTCAAGCTCGGCAAGCGCAAGACCGAGGTCGACGTCGTCAACGCGCAGCTCGCGCAGGCCGTCGCGGCCGAAGCGCAGGCGGCGACGCAGCTCAAGCGCGACGAGGCGCAGCTCGAGGTCGGCGGCATCGCGCGCGCGCAGCTCGACGACTCGCGCGCCAACCAGGCGATCAAGGCGGCGCGCGTGCGCGAGCTGTCGGGTCAGCTCGACGTGTCGCGCCTGCCGGCGCGCGACGAGCAGATCCGCGCGCAGGACGCGCAGGTGGCCGCGGCGCGCGCAGTGCTCACGCAGGCGAACTGGCGGCTCGACCAGAAGCGCGTGGCCGCGACCGAAGGCGGCCTGGTGGTCGACACGCTGTACCGCGAAGGCGAATGGGTCGCCGCCGGTGCGCCCGTGGTGCGGCTGCTGCCGCCGACGCACATCAAGGTGCGCTTCTTCGTACCGCAGGCGGTTGCCGGTGGGCTCAAGCCCGGGCGCAACGTGGTCGTGCGCTGCGACGGCTGCGGCGCCGACGTGGCCGCGACCGTGAGCTACATCGCGGCCGAGCCCGAGTACACGCCGCCGGTGATCTACAGCAACGAGACGCGCGCAAAGCTGGTGTTCATGGTCGAGGCACGCCCTGCACCTGACAGGGCCGCGGCGTTGCGCCCGGGGCAGCCGGTGGCGGTGACACTGCCATGAGCACCGCGCGGCCGTCGCGAAGGGCCAGGGAGCCGCGATGACCACCGCCGGCGACGCGTCGTTGGCCATCGACGTGCGCGGGCTCAACAAGCACTTCGGCGACAAGCACGTCGTCAAGGACCTGTCGCTGCGCGCGCAGCGCGGCGAGATCCTCGGCTTCCTCGGCCCCAACGGCAGCGGCAAGACGACGTCGATCCGCATGATGTGCGGCCTGCTGACGCCCGACTCTGGCGAAGGCACCTGCCTCGGCTTCGACATCGAGCGCGAGAGCGACCAGATCAAGCGCCGCGTCGGCTACATGACGCAGCGCTTCTCGTTCTGGGAAGACCTGTCGATCCGCGAGAACCTCGACTTCGTCGCCCGGTTGTACGAGATGCCGCAGCGCAAGCAGGCGGTCGAGCGCGCGCTCGAGGCCCTGAACCTGGCCAACCGCGCGACGCAGCTCGCGGGCGCGCTGTCGGGCGGCTGGAAGCAGCGCCTCGCGCTGGCCGCGTGCATGCTGCACCAGCCCGAGCTGCTGCTGCTCGACGAGCCGACCGCCGGCGTCGACCCCAAGGCGCGGCGCGAGTTCTGGGAAGAGCTGCATGCGCTGGCGGCGCGCGGCATCTCGATCCTCGTCAGCACGCACTACATGGACGAGGCCGAGCGCTGCCACAAGCTCGCCTACATCGCCTACGGCCAGCTGATGGCGCAGGGCACGGCGCAGGAGATCATCGACAGCCAGGGCCTCATCACCTGGGCCGTGTCCGACGGCGACCTGGCGTCGCTCAACGCCGTGCTGCAGCGCGCGCCCGGCGTCGAGCAGCTGGCGGCGTTCGGCACCGCGCTGCACGTCACCGGCCGCGACGGCGCCGCGCTCGAGGCCACGCTGCGCCGCGTGACCGCGGGCACCGCATGCCGCATCGAGCCCGCGGCCACCGGGCTCGAGGACGTGTTCATCCACCTGATGAACCAGTCGGCCGACAACTACGCGGCCGGTGCCAAGGCCAAGGCGGCATGAGGCGCTTCTCGTTCAGCCGCTGGTGGGGCATCGTGCTGAAGGAGTTCCTGCAGCTCAAGCGCGACCGCATCACCTTCGGCATGGTGATCGGCGTGCCGATCGTGCAGCTGGTGTTGTTCGGCTACGCGATCAACACCGACCCCAAACACCTGCCCACCGCCATGGTGGTGCACGAGCCGAGCGAGTTCACGCGCAGCTACCTGACGGCGATGAAGACCAGCGGCTACTTCGACTTCGTCGCCGAGCTCGGCAGCGAGGAGGCGGCGCGCGCCGCGCTGGCGCGCGGCGACGTGCAGTTCGTCGTCAACTTTCCGGTCGGCTTCACGCGTGCGCTGCTGCGTGGCGAGCGCCCGGCGATGCTGATCGAGGCCGACGCCACCGACCCGGCCGCCGCCGGCGCGGCGATCGCGTCGGTGCGCGAACTCGCGCTCGCCGTGGCGAAGAAGGACCTGCAGGGCGCGCTCGCGCCGCTGGCGGGCGGCCAGCCGCCGTTCGAGGTGCGCGTGCACAAGCTCTACAACCCCGAGGGGCTGACGCAGCACAACATCGTGCCCGGGCTGATGGGCGTAATCCTGACGATGACGATGGTGATGATGACCGGGCTGGCGATGACGCGCGAGCGCGAGCGCGGCACGATGGAAAACCTGCTGGCGACGCCGGCGCGGCCGCTGGAGGT
The DNA here is from genome assembly GCA_035499355.1 of Burkholderiaceae bacterium. Taxonomy (GTDB): domain Bacteria; phylum Pseudomonadota; class Gammaproteobacteria; order Burkholderiales; family Burkholderiaceae_C; genus JAEUPI01. The sequence goes on from DATJYZ010000148.1 coordinate 15,188, forward strand.
GATGACCGGCAAGATCGTGCCGTACATCTTCATCGGCCTGATCCAGTCGACGATCATCCTGCTGGCCGCGGTCTACCTGTTCGGCGTGCCGTTCGTCGGCAGCGTGCTGGTGCTGTACGCGGTGGCGCTGATCTTCATCGCCGCCAACCTGACGGTGGGCATCACGGTGTCGTCGATCGCGCAGAACCAGCTGCAGGCGATGCAGCTGACGTTCTTCTACTTCCTGCCGACGATGCTGCTGTCGGGCTTCATGTTCCCGTTCCAGGGCATGCCGCGCTGGGCGCAATGGGTCGGCGACGTGCTGCCGGCCACCTACTTCATGCGGCTGGTGCGCGGCATCCTGCTCAAGGGCAACCATTGGCCAGACCTGTGGCCGCACGTCTGGCCGATGCTGGTCTTCACCGTGGTGGTGATGGGCTTCGCGCTGGTGTTCTACCGCAAGACGCTGGACTGACGATGAAGCGGACAGTCTGCGCCGGCACCATGGCCGCCTTGCTGGTCGCCTGCGCCAGCGATGCGCCGCCGCCGCCCGCGCTGCCGGGTGCGGCGCGATACACCGCATCGCCGCTAACGCTGCTGGAGGCCGCGGTGTCCGAGGGCTCCGGTGGTGCGGCGCAACGCTTCGTCGCCGGCAGCGAGATGCCGGTGCTGTGGTGGACGCTGTTCCAATCGCCGGCGCTCGACGCGCTGGTGCGTCAGGCGCTGCAGGGCAGTCCGACGCTCGAAGGCGCGGGCGCCAGGCTGCGCCAGGCGCAGGAGGACACCAATGCGCGCACCGGTGCCACGCGCTACCCGACCGTCGACGCCAAGCTGATGGCCGACCGCATCGACGTCGATCCCAAGGCGCTCGGCGCGCCGCTGCCGCTGAACACGCCGTTCAATCTCTACCTGGCGACGGTGAGCGTGTCGTACACGTTCGACCTGTTCGGTGCCACGCGCAACGAACTGGCGGCGCTGGGCAGCGAGGTCGACCGCCAGCGCTACGACCTCGAGGCGGCGCGCCTGATGCTGGCGGGCAACGTGGTCACCGCCGCGATCCGCGAGGCGCAGCTGCGCGAGCAGATCGCGCTGACCGAGTCGATCGTCGCACTGCAGGGGCGCCAGCTGACGATCACCGAACGATTGCAGCAGCTCGGCGCCGCGGCGAGCTCCGACGTGGTGGCACAGCGCCTGGAGCTGGCGCAGACCCGCGCCACGCTGCCCGACCTGCAGCGCCAGCTCGAGCAGCTGCGCCATCGGCTCGCGGTGTACACCGGCCAGCCACCGGGCAACGCGCAACTGCCGGAGTTCCGCCTCGCCGATCTGCGGCTGCCGACCGAGCTGCCGCTGGCCTTGCCGTCGGAGCTGGTGCGCCAGCGCCCGGACATCCGTGCCGCCGAGGCGCTGCTGCAGGAGGCCGGTGCGCGCGTCGGCGTCGCCACCGCGAATCTGTACCCGCAGCTCACGCTGTCGGCCAACGTCGGCTCGATCGGCTCGTCCAACGGCGGCGACCTGTTCGCGTCGGGCAGCGGCTTCTACCTGCTCGGCGCGTCGCTGGCGCAGCCGATCTTTCGCGGCGGTGAACTGCAGGCACGCCGCCGCGCGGCCATCGCGGCCTACGAGCAGGCCGGCGCGGCGTACAAGGAGGTCGTGCTGCAAGGCTGGCAGAACGTGGCCGACGTGTTGCGCGCGCTGCAGGCCGACGCGCGCCGGCTCGGCGAGCGCAGCGACGCCGCGGCGCAGGCGCAGCGGCTGCACGACATCGTCGCCGCGCGCTACGAGGCCGGCGGCGTGAGCCACCTTGCGCTGCTCGATGCGCAGCGCAAACTGCAGGCCGCGCTGCTCGACCGTACCCAGGCCGTCGCCGACCGCTACGCCGACACGGCGGCGCTGCTGCAGGCGCTGGGCGGCGGGTGGTGGAAAGGCGATGCGCCGCCGGCTGCACCGCGTTGACGACCAGCGCGACTACTGGAACGTCATGTTGTCGAGCGGCACCGGCACCGCGTTCCAGCTGGTGCTGCACGGCTGGCTCGGCGGGCTCGGGTACTCGAAATCGAACATCACGTTGCGCGACGGGTCGAGCCCGATCACGCGTGCCAGCGTGCGGTTATCGGCCACCGCGTAGTTGACCAGCAGCGAGCGGTCGCCGGCCTCGTAGGCGCTCGAGCAGATGTCCGACAGGATGGTCTGCCCGTGGTCGAAGCGCGCCACTTCGTGCGCGGTGAGCGACGACGGGTCGATCGAATACGTCGACACCGCGCTGTAGGTGCGGCTCTGGCCCGCCGGCGCGCCGGCGGGTTCGTTGAGGCTGCCGAGCCCGTTGTTGAACAGCATCAGCTCGCCGGCAGCGGTGACCGAGATCGCATGCTGGCCGATCGGGTAGAGGTCGCCCGCCTGCAGGGTCACCGCCTTTTCGCGCAGCGAGGCGAAGGTGTACCAGTACTTGGTCGGGTCGCCGAGGATCCAGATGATGTTGCCGGTGGTGTAGTCGAACTTGACGACGAAGTTCTCGCGGCTCGACACGATGATGCTGTCGTCGCTGGGGTCGTAGGCGGAGGCGTTGTTGTGCAGCCAGTCGACACCGGGGCGCACGAAGGCGCTGGGGTCGTCGCCGCGGCTGCTCATGTGGTTGGCGATCAGCGCCGCCAGGTCCCACTCGCGGATCACGCTGCCGTCGGGGTTCACCTCGGCCAGCGTGCTCTCGAGGTTCTTGACGCCGCCGACCGTGCGGTCCACCTCGACCAGCAGGCCGGTCTTGCCGTGGTCGATGTTGTGGTGGAAGTTGGTGGCGTCGGCCACCGCCAGCGTGGTCTGCGCGCTGGTGCCGTCGAGCTCGACGCGCGTCATGACGGTGGAATCCTTGGCGCCGATTTCGAAGCCGTTGTCGGTGAACGCGGTCGACGTGCTGTCGGTCACCACCGCCGGTGCCACCCAGCGCACCGCGCCGTCGGTGTCGATGATGATCGGCCCGCCGCGCATGTTCTTCAGCGCCAGGTAGTCGAAGCCGAGCGCGCTGCCCGGCGCGCGCGCCTGCAGCACCGTGGGGTGGTCGTACAGCCCGTTGGGGTCGACATAGGGATCGGTGTCGACCTCGACGTTCATCGTCTGCACGTTGCTGTCGTCGTAGGTCAGCTCGAACGCCACCTGGTTGGCGTGGTTCGCATAGAGCCCGAACACCGACAGCGTCAGGCTGTCGGCGCTGTCGTCGACGCTGCCGCGCCGGCGCAGCGCGTCGATGCTGTAGCTCACGCTCACCGGTTTCGAGGCGGCGCCCGTCTTGGCGGCGATCGTGTAGCGCACCGAGGTGAGCTCGGCGACGCGCACGCCGCTCAGCTGCACCTGCCGGATGAACGGCGTTGCCGTGCCCTGCGACGTGCCACCGAGCACGCTCGCACCGGCGCCGGCATCGCCGCCGCCGCAGCTCGACAGGGTGGCGGCCGTGGCCGCGATGGTGCCTGCGACGAGGAGCAGGCGGGTGAAAGGGACAGGCCGGTGTCGTGCTGCGGGCATCGCGGGTGTACGCTGACTGTGACGTCAGCATTCCAGCAAGCCGCGCTCCCGTCGATCGCTTTTACCTTGGCGCACACGCGCTTTACACGCGGGCAACCTTGGGTCGCATGCGAAACTGCCGCCACAACTGCCACACGACGAGCGCGCCGCGCAGCCAGCGCCGGTGGCGCAGCGCGAAGGCGCCCAGGCCGCCGACGCCCGCGCCGACGCCGATGACGCCACCGAGCACGGCAAGCGCACTACCGACGCCGCCTTCGCGTGACGCTGCGGGCCAGCGCCGGCGCAGCCAGAGCGCGGCATCGACCCAGACCAGCACGCGGTCGGCCGCCGGCTGCAGCTGCGTGAGCTCGGTGTCGAGCTGACGGCGCAGCAGATCGGAGGCCAGCGTCAGATCCTGCCGGCGTTGCGCGCGCTGCTGCGGCGTCATCGAGCGCAGCGCGGAGCGCCTACGCGCCATCGCGGGCCCCGGTGCCGCGCAAGGCGGCTTCGTCGCGCTGCAGCTGGTCGACGTTGCTGTCCCAGGGCGACGGGCCGCGCAGCAGTGACATGATGCGCCACACCGAGGCGACGGCGCCGCCGCCGAGCACCACCGTGGTGACGATCAATGCCACCAGGCGGTGCGGCGTGTCCCACAAGGCGACGGTGACGGTGAGCGCCAGCGCGATCAGCGCGAAGCCCACCAGCAGCGACCCCAGCGTGGCCAGCAGCAGCAGCTGGGCAATGCGCGCCTTCTCCTCCTGCCACTCGAGCGCGAACAGCTGGAGCTTGATGCGGCCGAGCGCTACCACCGCCGCCGCCACGCGGCGCAGCGCGTCGAACCCGATGCCGGGGCTGTCGCTGGCCACCGTCGACGTCTTCGCCCGCGTTCAGCGCCGCGCGATCAGCACGCCGACCAGCAGGCCGATCGCCGCGCCGACGCCCACCGCGTGCCACGGGTGTTCGTGCACGTACTCGTCGGTGTGGCGCGCCGCGCGGCGCGCGCGCTCGACACCTTCGTATTGCAGGTCGCTGACCTTCATGCGGGCGTCGTCGAGGCGGTCGCGCAGGCGCTCGCGGATCGCCTTGACCTCGCCCTCCACCTTCGTGCCGCCCGCGTTGAGCAGCGCGTCGATGTCCTCCATCACGCGCTGGAAGTCAGCGGCGAGCTGGTCGCGTTTGGTCTTGAACTCGCTCATGCGTGTGCTCCTTGGGCTGTGGCGGGCGCGGTCGAGCGCCGCGTCATTGTTTGGGCGGCTGTGGCGGGAGGCGTCGATCGCGCGCCTGGGCCCGGCGTTCTGCGGCCATCCGCTCCCATTCGTCGAGCTGCGCGGGCGACAACACGCCCTGCAGCCTGGTGTGGAAGTCTTCCTGCACCGCACGCATCTCGCGGCTGCGCGCGCCGCGCGCCTGCAGCGAGGTGTCGTTGGCGTACTTCTCGCGGATCGCGCGCAGCTTGGTCGCTTCCTCCAGCAGCAGCGCGCGCAGGCTGGTTTCCTGCTCGGGGGTCAGCTGCAGGCGCTGCTTGGCCTCGGCCAGGCGCTGCTGCGCCTCGGGCGGAATGCCCGCGGCGTGCTGGGCCTGCGCCATGCCGGCCGCGCCCGACAGCACGGTCAGCAGCAGGGCGGCCCAACGTTGGTGCAGTGAACGACGGGTCTTCACGGCTGTCCGGCGGCATGTGCGTCACTACCATCTTGCCCGTGCGAGGCCGGCTCGGGCATTGGACAATGGTCCCACGTCGGGCCGGCCCGGACTTTGCGATAGGACAATCGGCGCACCGTGCGATCGCGGCGTCGAGGCACTGGGCTCCAGCCGCGTGTTGTCGCTGGGCGTCGGGCTGGCGCCTAGCTTTTGACCGATGGGTCGGCCACCACGGCCCGGCCGTTCGCGCGCATCGCGGTGGCGATGGCGTCGAGCAGCATCGCATCGTCGACCGGCTTGCACAGATAGGCCTTGGCGCCGTGCTCGATGGCGTGGGCGCGGCTTTCCGGCGTATCGTCGCCGGTGATCACCACCACCGGCACCTGCGACGCCGCCTGCTTGAGCGCGCGCAGCACGTCGAGCCCGCCGACGTGCGGCATGCGCAGGTCGAGCACCACGCAGTGCGGCGGCCGCTGCTCCACCGCCTGCAGGAAGTCGGCCCCCGATGGGTACGCCTGCACGCCGAAGCCCGCGGCGCGCACCAGCCGGCTCAGCGCCTTGCGCACCGAGTCCTCGTCGTCGACGATGGCGACCACGGCGGCATTGGCGGACATCAGGAGGCAGAAGGTAGTCCTGCCAGGTCATTGTGACCAGTGAGACCTTGGTCCAATGGGACCAAGGTCCAATAGCGCGGCGATTGCGGTGGGTCGCAGTCGCGGGCGCCGCACCGGCGTCAGGCGTCGTGCGGCAGCGCCAGGTGCGAGCGCTCCATCACGCGCACCAGCTCGGCCACCGAGCGCACGCGCATCTTCTCCATGCCGCGGGCGCGGTGGACCTTGATCGTTTTCTCGGCGGTGCCGAGGTCGGCGGCGATCTGCTTGTTCAGGCGTCCGGCGATCACGTGCGCCAGTACCTCGCGCTCGCGCGCGGTCAGCGTGGCCAGCCGCGATGCGGTGGCGTCGCGTCGTGCCTGTTCGCTCGCCAGCTCGGCCTCCCGCTGCAGTGCGCGCTCGACCGCGGCGAACAGCACCTTGTCGTCGACCGGCTTGGTCAGGAAATCGAGTGCGCCGCGCTTCATGGCCTGGGCACACATCGCCACGTCGGCCGCGCCGGTGAGAAACAGGATCGGCATCCGGCTGCCGCGCCGCTCGAGCTCCTGCTGCAGCGCCAGGCCGTTCGATCCCGGCAGCGCGACGTCGAGGATGACGCAGCCGTCCGCCTGCGGGTCGTGCCGCGCGAGAAACGCCTCCGCGCTCTGGAACGTCTGCACCGAGTAGCCCTGCACGCCCAGCAACCGCCGCAGCGCCCCGCACACCGACGGATCGTCGTCGACCACGAACACCTGCGCGGGTGGCGCCGGTTCGGTGTCATGGCGGTCGTGCGGATCGGTGGCTGTCAAGCGCGGGAGCCCCAACTGAGGACGTCAGGCCGTTGCTGCAAGGGAGGGGAGATGGAGTATAGGCAGACGACCTCTGTACCCCCGCGAGCGCCCACACCGCCGGCGCGGGTGTCACGCTAGCGCCGCAATGCAGTGGCCAAGGCCGCGGCACACTGCCATGCGGAAAACCCTGCCCCTAACATGACCTGCACGGGGTGATCGGCCCATCGCGACCCTGCGGCTACGCTGCCGCGGGTCCGCGCCGTGATCCTCGACGGTCGCAGCCGGTGAACCGGAGTCCGATGGGTCAACTCGTCGAAGCCTCGAGCTCGTCTGCCGCGGCGCGCACCGCGTCGCTCGACCGGCCGCCGTGGACGGCGCTGCTGGCGGTGGCAGCGGCGTACTACATCGGTGCGCGCGTGGGCCTGTCGCTGACCGCGGCGCCGTTTCCGTTGGCCGTCTTGTGGCCACCGAATGCGCTGCTGTTCGCGGCCCTGCTGCTGGCGCCGTCGCGCTGGTGGTGGATGCTCATCGCCGCGGCGTTCCCGGCGCACCTGGCCGCCGAGCTGCAGGAGAACGTGCCGCTGGTCATGGTGCTGTGCTGGTTCGTCAGCAACATCACCGAGGCGCTGATCGGCGCGTCGTTCGTGCGCTGGCTGGCGGGCCCGGGTGCCGGCCTGAACACCGTGCGCATGGTGATCGTGTTCTGCGGCGCCGCCGCGCTGGCGCCGTTCGTGTCGTCTTTCTTCGACGCCGCGTTCGTGCGCCTGGTTGGCTTCGGCAGCGGCGACTACTGGAGCCTGTGGAAGGCGCGCCTGCCCTCCAACATGCTGGCGGCGCTGATCTTCGTGCCGGTGGTGCTGACCTGGGCCGCGGTCGAGCCGCCGCTGCTGCGCGCTGCCACGCGCGCACGCGCGGTCGAGGGCGGCGCGTTGCTCGCGGGCCTGCTGGTGGTCAGCTTCGTCGCCTTCGACACCGGCTTCGCCCACACGGGATCGGCGAGCCTGCTGTACCTGCCGGTGCCGTTCCTGATCTGGGCGGCGCTGCGCTTCGGGCCGCCGCTGACGAGCGCCGGGTTCATGGTGGTGGCGTTCCTGGTGATCTGGGGCGCGGGCCACGGCCGCGGCCCGTTCATGCACCCGGCCACGCCGGTCGAGGCGCCGCCGATCCAGCTGTTCCTCGTCACCATCGCGGTGCCGCTGCTGCTGCTGGCGGCGCTGATCGAGGAACGGCGCGTCGCCGAGCAGCGCCAGCGTGCCTCGCAGCGCCTGTTCGCCACCGCGTTCCGATCGAGCCCCGACGCCGTGGCGATCAGCCGGCGCAGAGATGGCCGCGTGCTCGAGGCCAACAACCACTGGCTCGAGCTGATGGGCTATCGACCCGACGAGCTGGCCCGCGGCCACGTGGCGCCGTTGTCGATGCACCTGCACGACGCCGGTGACCGCGCGCGCGTCGAGGCGCTGCTGCACGATGTCGGCGACATTACCCGTGACGTCGAGGTCACGCTGCGCGACCGGCGCGGCAATGCGACGCAGGTGCTGGTGCGCGCCAAGGCGGTCGAGCTCGACGGACAGGCCTGCACGATCAGCATCGTGCGTGACATCAGCGAGCTGCGTCGCGTCGAGCTGCAGGCGCGCGAGCAGCGACTGCAGCTGACCCATCTGACCCGGGTGGCGTCGTTGACCGAGCTGTCCAGCACGCTGGCGCACGAGCTGAACCAGCCGCTGACGGCGATCCTGAGCAACGCGCAGGCGGCGTTGCGCTTCCTGTCGCGCGAGCCCGCCAAGCTAGACGAGATCCGCCCGATCCTGCAGGAGATCGTCGAGGCCGACAAGCGCGCCGGCGAGCTGATCCACCACCTGCGCCTGCTGATGAAGCGGGGCGATGAGCAGTTCGTGCGCGTCGACCTCAACCAGGTCGTTCGCAAGGTGCTGGAGCTGTTGCACGGCGAGTTCGTGACGCGCGATGTCGACGTGCGATTCGGCCTGTCGCACGAGCTGCCGCAGGTCCATGGCGACCCGGTGCAGCTGCAGCAGGTGGTGATGAACCTGGTGTCCAACGCCTGCGACGCGATGCGCAGCCCGGCGTGCCGCGAGCGCACGCTGTCGGTCACCACCCTCCACGGCTTCGACGGCAGCGTGCAGCTGGTGGTCAGCGACACCGGGCCGGGCATCGCGGTCGGCCAGCTCGATCGCGTGTTCGAGCCGTTCTTCACCACCAAGGCCAGCGGCCTCGGCCTCGGGCTGCCGATCTCGCGGCGCATTGCTCGCGCGCACGGGGGCACGCTGGTGGCCGAGCAGCGCGACCGCGGCGCCGCCTTCAGGTTGACGATGCCGGTCGCGCGCGTGGCGCGCGTCACGGCGTCACGGGTGACTTCTTCCAGCTCGGATCGGGGTTGAACGTCGTCGTCGCGCGGGCGATGGCGTCGCTGTCGGGGCCGAGGTCCTTCTCGTAGACGATGCCGGCGTGGCTGACCATGAAGGTCATGATGCCGGTCTCGCCATAGCGCACCGGCCAGGCGATGGCGGCGAAACCGCTGCGCATGCGCTTGCCGATGATGTAGTCGTAGGCGCCGCCGGGCGCGTCCTTGCCCTGCCTGGTGAGGATCTTGTAGTGGTAGCCGTAGTAGCCGGGACCCTTGGGCTTCTGCACCGCCACCAACGGACCGAGCGGGCTCTCGTCGAGGCCGAGCGGGCTCTGCCAGTACAGGCCGTCCTTCTTGCCCTTCGTGCTGACGAGTTTCTGCGCGTACTCGTGGACGCCGTCGCCGTTGCGATCGACCGCCGAGTACTCGCGCTGCGCGTCGTAGTAGGCCAGCATGCCCTGGATCGTCGCCAGCTCGTTGCGGCCGATGCGCCGCGTGCGCATCTCGTCGGCGCCGGCCACGACGTCGAACTGCCAGCCCATCTTGCGCTTGGCGATCGGGATCGGCAGCGACCAGCCCTGCTCGCCGACCAGCAGCGTGGCCTTGCCGTCGGCCTCGACGATCTTGTGCTGCTTGTCCCACGCTGCGAGGTAGGCCTCGATGTCGGCACGGTCGACGCCGTCGGTCTTGATGAACTGCTTGTAGTTGGCGCCCAGCACCACGCCAAGCGCGGCGCGGTCGACCTTGCGCAGCGCGTCGGTGAACGCCTCGGCAGCCGCTTCGGCGCTCGGGTAGGCCTTCTGCGCCAGCGCCAGCGGCGACACCAGCGCGCACGCCAGCACGGTGGCACGCAGCAAGCCGGTGATCGATGGCCTCATGCTGTCCCTCGCTTGCTAGCGCCGGCGCCCACCGCCACCACCACCGGCGCGGCCACCACCGCCACCACCACCGCCGGCCCTGGCGCCACCGCCGCCGAAGTTCGACGACGATGCACGGCTGGCGCCACCGCGGTCGGCCTGCTGCCGCGCCGCCCCGGCGTTGCCGGCGCCGCTCAGCGCGCTGTCGCTGGCACCACGCGCGCGGTCCTGAGCACCCAACTGACTGGCACCCGCGCCGCCAGCACCGGCGCGATCACGCCCCGCGCCTTGCGCGGCGGCCTGGTTGGCGCGGTCGCGCGCGCCCGGATCGTTGCGCAACTCCTGGCGGCCCTGCGACGGATCCATGCCGCGGTCCTGCAGCGAGCTCTGCGCCTGCTGGCGCTGCGCGTCGCGGCTCGGGTCGCGACCGCGGTAGTCGTTGCGCGCGCTCGAGTCGCCGACGCCCTTGCTGCCGTACTTGTCGCGGCTCGCCTGATCGCCGTAGGGCACGCCGCGGCGGTTGGCCGAGTTGTGCTGGAAGTTGCTGTTGTTGATCTGGCGGTTGGTGTTGATGCTGTTGTACTTGTTGACGTTGATGTTGACGTTGCCGCCGCCCCAGTTACAGCCGCCCCAGATGGAGCCGATGGCGGCGACGCCGATGCCGAACGCAATGCCCGAGGCCAGCGCGGCACCCGGGTAGTAGTACGGCGGCGGGGGGTAGTAGTACGGCGGATACGACGGGTACGGCCAGGTGCCGTAGACCACTTGCGGGTTGTACGCCGGCACGTAGACCGTCTCGGGTTGCGCCGGCTCGACCTTGATGATCGTCTGCTGCGTCGTCGGCTCCTGCTCGACGATCACCTTCTGCTGCTCGTTGGATTTCAGGTTGCCGGCCTGCTGGGCCTTCTGGCGCAGCCGCTGCACCGCGTCGAGCACGTCCTTCGACGACGCCAGGAACGCATCGCCGAGCTTCTGCACCCAGTCGGGCTGGTCGCCCATGACCTGCAGGATCTGCGGAAACGCCACCAGCGACTGCACGCTCGGATCCCACGCCTGGTCCTGGACCATCTTGACCGCGGCGTCGCCCTTCTCGTCCTTGTGGGCCTTCGACCACTTGGCGGCCTCGGCCACGTCGGCCGGGTAGGTGGCCGCCATCAGCACCTGCGACAGCAGCGAATCGGGATACAGCGCGATCGGCGACAGCAGCTGCTCGAGCTGCTCCTTGCTGGCCGGCTTGGCGGCCGGTGCGGCCGCCGGCGCGGCGGCAGGCGGCGCGGGCTGCGTCTGCGGGCTCACCCAAGCCGGCACCATCGCCATCGCGAGGGCAACGGCACAAGACTGCCAGCAGGTCGAACGGCGCATCGAGGGCGCAGATTATGGCCGACGACGCAGGCGCGCCATTGGACCTTGGTCCCACGCGCGTTGACGCGCATCAAAAGCCGTCGCGGTGGCGCATCGACCGCTCGTCACGGCGTCGACGCCTTGTGCCAGGTGTCGTCCGGATTGAAGGCCGTCATCGCGAGCGCGATCGCATCGGTGCTCGGACCGAGGTCCTTCTCGTAGACGACGCCGGCATGGCTGACCATGAAGGTCATGACGCCGGTGTGGCCGTAGCGCACCGGCCACGCCACCAGCGCGAAACCGGCGCGCATGCGACCGCCGATGATGTAGTCGTAGGCGCCGCCGGGCGCGTCCTTGCCCTGCTTGGTGAGGATCTTGAAGTGGTAGCCCCAGTAGCCCGGCCCCTTGGGTGGTTGTTTCGCCAGCAGCGGCCCGAGCGGGCTCTCGTCGACGTCGAGGGGGCTGTCCCAGTACAGGCCGTCGCGCTTGCCCGGCGCGCTCACCAGCTTGAGCGCGTACTCGCGCACGCCGTTGCCGTTGCGGTCTTCGGTGGCGTATTCGCGCTGCGCGTCGTAGTAGGCGAGCACGGCCTGCATCGCGGCGAGCTCGTTGCGGCCGATGCGCGCGGTGCGCAGCCGGTCGTTGCCGGCCACGACGTCGAACGTCCATTGCCCCGCTGCGTTCCTGGTCAGCGGGATCGGCAGCACGAACCCCGGCTCGTCGCCGACCGACAGCAGCGCGGTGGTGTCGCTTTCGTTTTGGATGCGGTGCGCCCTGTCCCAGGCCGCCAGGAACGCGGCGACGTCGTCCTTGCTGAGGTTGTCGGTCGGGATGAAGCGCTTCCAGTTCTGGCCGAACAGCGACTGCAGCGTCTGGGTGTCGTTGTCGCGCAGCGCCTGCACCAGCGCCTCGGCACCGGCCTCGGGCGTGGCGAACGTCTTCTGCGCGTGCGCCAGCGGCGAGGCGAGCAGGCAACCCAGCAACAAGACCCGGGCAATGGCAGCGATCCACGACGACATCGATGTCCCCAACGTCCTAGCGCCGGCCGCCGCCGCCACGGCCACCACCCCCGCCGCGGGCGCCGCCGCCACCAGCGCGCGCGCCGCCGCTGAAGTTCGACGACGACGCGCGGCTGGCGCTGCCGCGCTCGAAGCTCTGGCGCGACTGCCCCGGGTTGCTCGCGCCGCGGAACGCGTGGTCGTTGCCGCCGAGCGCCTGCGCGCGGTCGCGCGACGCGCCGATGTTGCCGGCTTGTCCGCCGCCGAAATTGCCCTCGCGCCCGCCGCCGCCCGCGATCGAGCCCTCGCGCCCGCCGCCGACGCCGCCCTGGCCGCCGCCGAAATTGCCGCGTGCGCCTTGCGCGGCCTGCTGCGCGCGCTGGCGCGTGGCCGGGTCGTTGCGCAGCGCGTCGCGCGCCTGTGCCGGGTCCATGCCGCGGTTCTGCAATTGCTGCTGCGCCTGCTGGCGCCTCGCTTCAGTGACCGGGTCGCGGCCGCGGAAGTTGCTGCGCGCCTCGGCGCCGCCGCGGCCCTGGCCGTACCTGTCGCGGCTCGCCTGGTCGCGGTACGGCACGCCCTTGCGGTTGGCGGCGTTGTGCTGGAAGTTGGTCTGGTTGGCGCCGAGCTGGCGGTTGTGGTTGACCCGGTTGAAGTTGTTGACGTTGATGTTGACGTTGCCGCCGCGCCAGTTGCAGCCGCCCCAGACGATGGCGCCGATGGCTACGCCCCAGAACACGCCGGCGGCGAACGCGCCCGGGTAGTAGCCGGGGTAGTAGTACGGGTACGGCGGCCAGTAGTACGGCGGGTAGTACGGGTACGGCCACGGGCCGTATACCACCGCCGGGTCGTAGGCCGGCACGTAGATCACGTCGGGCTGCGCCGGCTCGATCTTGATCACCGTCTGCTGCGGCGCGGCCTCCTCGACGGTGACCGTCTGCTGCTCGGTGGACTTGAGGTTGCCCTGCTGCTGCGCCTTGGCGCGCAGGCGTTGCACCGCGTCGAGCACGTCTTTCGACGAGGCGAGGAAGGCGTCGCCCAGGTTCTGCACCCAGTCGGGCTGATCGCCCATCGGCTGCAGCACCTGCGGAAACGCCGCCAGCGACTGCACCGACGGATCCCAGTTCTGGCTCTGCACCGCCGCCACCGCGGCGTCGCCCTTCATGTCCTTGTTGGCCTTGGACCACTTGGCGGCCTCGGCCACGTCGGCCGGGTAGGTGGCTGCCATCAGCACCTGCGACAGCAGCGAATCGGGATACAGCGCGATCGGTGCCACCAGCTGCTCGATCTGCTCCTTGCTGAAGGTGGCCGACGAGCCGGTGCGCGGCGCCGAGGCGGCGATCGGCGGCGGCTTGGGCGTGGCAGCCGGGGTCTGGCCGAAGGCCAGCCCCGGCAGCAGCGTCAGCACGATCGCGACGCGCATGATCCGTCCACAGGCGAGAGCTCGCATACGAGTGGGCAGATTATGGCCATCGCCGCGAGCGCCCGGTGGACCTTTGCACAGCCGCCGTTTGACGCGAGTCAACGTCGTCCGGACGCGCCGCCATCCGCCGCGCCAGACGCAACCCGTTCGAGCGAGCCACCGCTGCGCCGCGTGGATGAAGGACGCGTCGTGGATGAACCAGACAGCAATGGTGGCGCGCCCGGTCAGTGCGCGCACGGCAGCACCACGCGGAACTGCGAGCCGTGCGGCTGCGCCGGCAGCATCGCGAGCGTGCCGCCGTGCGCCTGCACGATCGTGCGGCAGATCGCCAGCCCCATGCCCATGCCGTTGGATTTGGTGGTGAAGAAGGGGTCGAAGATGCGGCTGCGCAGCGCTTCGGCAACCCCGCTGCCGCAGTCGGTCACGGTGAGCAGCACGCTGTGCCCATCGAGCCTCTGCGAGGCCACGCGCACCACCGCGGGCCGGTCGGTGAGACCGCGCATCGCGTCGGCCGCGTTGCTCAGCAGATTGAGCAGCACCTGCTGCAGCTGGCCGCGCCGCGCCGGCACCGGCGGCAGCGGAGCCGACAGCGCCAGTTGCACCACGATCTTCTGGTTCGCGAACTCCGGGCGCAACAGGTCCACCGTGTCGCGCACCAACTCGTTGAGGTCGAGCGCGGCCCCGGCGACCTGCTCGCGGCCGAACGCCTCGCGCATGGCGCGGATGGCGTCGCTGGCGCGCTGGGCTTCGCCGGCGATCGCGCGCAGGGCGTCGAGCGCCTCGTCGACATCGGGCGGCGCGCGCTGCAGCCAGCGCCGACCGGCGCTGGCATCGACGATGATCGCCGTGAGCGGCTGCTTCATCTCGTGCTCGATCGCCGCGGTGGCGGCCTGCACCGACAGCGCGCGGCCTTCGCGCTCGCGCTCGCGTGCCGCCATCGACAACGCCAGCCGGGCGTAGAGCATGGTCGACTCCACCAGCAGCACTAGCAGCACCGCCGACGACGCCAGCAGGCCGAACACGCGGCCGACGTACCAGACCAGGCTGTAGCGCTGCGAGGTCATGCTCAGCAGCAACGTCTCGATGAACCAGGCCCACAGCACCACCAGCAGCCACAGGTCGAGCACCGACGAGCGGCGGCGCCACACCAACGCGACCGACGTCACGCTCAGCAGCAGCACCGCGGGGGCGGCCACGTCCTCCCACAGCCGGTTGGCGCGCCGCGCGTCGACCATGATCGGCGGCAGCAGGTGTTCACCGGCGGTGACCAGCCACGTCAGGGCCAGCGCCACCGCGACCACGCCGGCGGCGGCCAGCGCGATGGCGCGGCCGGGCGCGACGCCTCGCGGCGGCTCCGTCAGCCGTGTGCGCTTGAGCAACGCGTAAACGATCGCCGCCGGCGGCAGTGCCAGGTGCCAGCAGATGTACAGCCACACCGTGCTCTGCAGCCCGGCGCCGAGGAGTCCCCGGTCGGCGAACGCGCCGGGGAAGGTGAGGGCATGCGGCACGATGATCAGCGAGGCGAACAGATAGCCGCTGGCCAGCGCCAACAGGCCCGGCGCGCGGGTGATGACGAACTGCGCAAACAGCAGCACCGCGGTGATCAGGTCGCCCACGAACAGCACCGTGTCGACCACCGGGATGAACGCGTTCTGCGGCGGCAGCTCGCGGTGCCTGAACGGCACCGTGACCATGAACACCAGCGCCAGCAGTGCCATCACGGCGTACGCCGTGTTCTGCTGGCGCGCCGACGGCGGCAGCGTCGAGATCAGGCTGGGCTGACTGTCCGCCACCGCACGCTCACGCGCCCGCGAGAGAGGTCGGGTCAATCCACCGCGAACGCCGCCGCGGCCAGCTTCTCGAGGTCGAGGTACTGCTTCTTCTCCACCGTGACACCGACGAACCTGATCTCGCCGCCCTTGAACGTGCCTGGCGTCTTGTATTCCGCGCTGACCGCATCGCCGCTGTCGCGGCCGACGCACAGGCCATCGCCCGACAGCGTGAACTTGCCGAGCTGTGTCTTCATGTCGCCTTCGGCTTCCACCTGGTTGTTCACGTACAGCTTGGTCCTGCCGATGGACTCGCCGTACTTGCCGGCCTTCTCACGCGTGAATTCCATGCCCAGCGTGTATTTGCCCGGCTTCAGCGCCGTCTTCGAGACGAACTTCTGCTCGGGCTTGATGCCGAGGAAGTTGTACACGTAGTGCAGCTTGCCGTCCTTGATGAACAGCGAGTGGCCGCCAAAACGCGAGCCGTGGGCGAAGATCACGCCCGAGCAGTCGGCGTCCTTGATCTCGACGTCGGCGATGATCTTGTAGTTGCGACCGCGCACGTTGACGGCCACGCCCTCCGGGACCGGGGACGTGCCGGGGTAGTACACGTAGCGCTCGCGCGGCCCTTCGTCGGTGGGGCGTTCCACGCCCAGCAGCTCGGCGGCGCTGCGGTCATCGAGCGGCAGCACCTTGTTCTTCGTCGCCTCGCTGAACCACAGCCGGATCAGCGCCTTGAGCTTGGCCGGGTACTTCTTCGAAAGGTCGGTCGATTCGGAGCGGTCCTTTTCCACGTGGTAGAGCTGCCACTCGTCCTTGTCGAAGTGGCCCTTGCCGGTGAGCGGCGCATGCAGCGCCACCGCTTTCCAGCCGTCCTTCCACATGCCGCGCGTGCCGAGCATGGCGTAGTACTGCTGCTTCTTCCTCGTCGGCGCGTTGGGTTTCGCGTCGAAGCTGTACTTCATCGACACGCCGGACAACGGATACTGCTTGACGCCGCGGTAAACCGTGGGCATCTTCAGGCCGATGGCCTCCAGAATGGTGGGCACGATGTCCACCGAGTGGTGGTATTGGTGGCGCACCTGCCCCTTGGCCTTGATGCCCTTGGGCCAGTGAACGACCATCGGGCACGCGGTGCCGCCGGCGTACTGCGAGTAGCGCTTGAACATCTGATACGGCGTGGAAAAGGCGACCGCCCAGCCCGTCGGATAGTGGTTGTAGGTCTCCGGGCCGCCCAGCACGTCGAGGTACTTCAGGTTCTCCGACAACTCGTCGGGATAGTTGTTGAAGAACTTGTTCTCGTTGACCGAGCCGCTGGGGCTGCCCTCGCCCGAGGCGCCGTTGTCGGCGCAGTAGAAGATCAGCGTGTTGTCGAGCTGGCCGGTCTGCTCCAGGTAGTCGACGATGCGACCGACCTGGACGTCGGTGTATTCCGAGAAGCCGGCGTAGACCTCGGCCATGCGCGCGAACAGCTTCTTCTCGTCCGGCTTCAGCGAATCCCAGGGGCGCACGGCATCGGCCGGGTTGGCCACGTCTTGCGGCAGCGGGTTGATCGGCGTCAGCTGGGTGTCCTTGGGGAGCATGCCCTTGTCGATCATGCGCTTGGTCACCCACTCGCGATAGGCTTCGTAGCCGTCGTCGAACCGGCCCTTGTACTTGTCGACGTACTCCCTGGGAGCGTGGTGCGGGGCGTGGTTCGCGCCCGGGCAGAACCACATGAACCATGGCTTCGAAGGGTTGCTGGCCTTCTGGTCCCGGATCATCTGCAGCGCCTGGTCCGCGAGGTCTTTCGACAGGTGATAGCCCTCCTCGGGGCCGTACGGCTGGTCGATGAACTTGTTGTCCTCCACCAGGTCCGGGTACCACTGGTTGGTCTCGCCGCCGATGAAGCCGTAGTAGCGGTCGAAGCCCTTCTGCACCGGCCACTCGGAGCGATTGCCGCCCGGCGCGATATCGGTCTCGGGCACGTTGTGCTGCTTGCCCAGCCAGAACGTGCTGAAACCGTTCTCCTGCAGCACCTGCCCGATGGTGGCGCATTCGGCGGGCGTGCGACCGCTCCAGCCCGGGAAGCCCTGCGCACCTTCGGT
>DATJYZ010000149.1:0-9670 GCA_035499355.1 Burkholderiaceae bacterium
TACGCGTGCCGCGCCCACGCCAACGATCATTTCCACGAACTCGGCGGCGCTCATCGAGAAGAACGGCACGCCCGCCTCGCCGGCCACTGCGCGGGCCAACAAGGTCTTGCCGGTGCCGGGCGCGCCGACCAGCAGCACGCCTTTCGGCGCGCTGCCGCCCAGCCGCGTGTATTTGCCAGGGTCTTTCAGAAAGTCCACCACCTCGACCAACTCGTTTTCGGCTTCGTCGATGCCGGCGACGTCGGCGAAGGTGACGCGGTTGTCGGCCTCTTGGTCATAACGCCGCGCCTTGCTCTTGCCGATGCCTATCAACGCCCCGCCGAGGCCACCGCCCTGCTGCGCGGCGCGCCGGTACATCCAGACGTAGAAGGCGATGATCAAGATCGCCGGGCCGAACCCGAGCAAGAAGCTGCCCCATGGGCTGCCCGCGCGGATCGGCACGGCGCTGATCTCGACGTCGTGATCGATCAGAAAGCGCTCCAACCCCGGATCGACGAACGCTGGCAAGGTGGTGACGAACACGCCGGCGGGGTGTGCGGGCTGCGACGCGGCGCGCGCAGCGGTACCGGGCGGCGATTCGAGGTTCGGCGGTGGCCAAGGCACCGGCGTCGTGAACCGCCCTTCGATGTTCACGCCCTGGCTGTAGATCGCCTTGACGTTGCCCTGGCTGACCTGCTGTTTGAAGACCGTGTAGGGCACGGTCACCGGCGCATCCGCGTCGGGGAACAGCGAGCGCACCACGAAGTAGTTGACGAGCAGCAGGGCGAGAAAAGTCCACCATGCCTGGCGCGGTGGCACTTTCGAGCGCCACGTGCCATTGCCGGGGCTCGGCTTGGCCGTCTTAGGGTCGCGTTGCGCGGCTTGCATCGTCATCCGGCTTTGGCTCTGGACAGCATTGCAACACACCGCTGTGCGCCTTCGACTGCTCCCTGGCGGTGCCAGAGCCAAAGATGCCCAATGCTCGGGCGGGCAGGGCGCGGATGTGGTTTTGCCACCTCGAGTCAACCGCGTGACTTTGCTGTCTTAGGCGCTGCGCTTGAGTTGCGCGATGTGCTGGGCAGCCGTTCAACCAGGCCTCGTAGCCGCCTTTCAGCGGGTGTGCACCGAGAAGGATCCCGCCCCAACGGTTTCAACAATTGTCGAGCGGCCTGGATGCGTCGTCGCGCCTTGCACCGTCAGTTGCGCAGCGACAGCATCCGGTTGGTGCGCAGCGCGAGCAGCGTGCAGGCGGCGCCCGACAGCAGGTAGAGGCACACAGCCACCAGGCCGAAGCGTGTCGACAGGCTCAGCGCAACCAGCGGTGCGAATGCCGCGCCAAGCAGCCACGCGAGGTCGGTGGTAAGGGCCGCACCGGTGTAGCGGAAGCGCCGCTGAAAGTTCGACGTGATCGACCCGGCCGCCTGGCCATACGATAGGCCGAGCAGCACAAAGCCGACGAGGATGAAGATGTGCGGGCCGAACGCCATGCCACCCAGGAGCTGCGGCGCGAGGAGGCTGAACACGCCGATTAGGATCGCCACGCTGCCGACTGTGCGGTTGCGGCCGATGCGGTCGGCCAGCAGGCCGGACAGCACCATCGCCGCGGCCGCCAGCAGCGCGCCGAGTATCTCGACCGCCATGAACTCGCCCACCGCTTGCTCCGAGTACAGGATGATCCACGAAAGCGGGAAGACGGTGACGAGGTGGAACAGGGCGTAGCTGGCCAGTGTGGCGAAGGCGCCGATGACCACGTTGCCTCCTTGCTCGCGTGCGAGCTCGGTAACGCTGCAGGGCTCCAGCTCGCGCGTTTCCAGTTCGTGCTCGTACTCGTGCGTGACCACGAGCCGCAGCCTCGCAAAGAGCGCCACCACGTTGATTGCGAAGGCGGCGAAGAAGGGATAGCGCCAGCCCCAGCTCAAGAAGTCTCCGGTCGACAGATTGCTCCACAGGTAGGCGAACAGGCTGCACGCGACGACAAAACCGAGCGGCGCGCCGAGCTGTCCCAGCATCGAGTACCAGCCGCGGCGGTGCTCCGGCGCGTTCATCGCCAGCAACGACGGCAGTCCGTCCCATGAGCCACCGAGCGCCAGGCCTTGTCCGATGCGGCACAGGGCCAGACACGCGATCGCCGCTGTGCCGAGCGTCGCGTATCCGGGCAGCAGCGCGAGCGCGACGGTGGAGCTGCCGAGCAGAAAGAGTGCGACTGTGAGCTTGGTGCCACGGCCGAAGCGGCGCTGGATCGCCATGCCGACCAAGGTGCCGATCGGCCGCACAACGAAGGCGAAGGCGAACACCACGAACGCGTAGAGCGTGCCGTGCAAGCGGTCGACGAACGGAAAGAACACCGACGGGAAGGCCAGCACCGAGGCGATGCCATAGACGAAGAAGTCGAAATATTCGGACGCGCGGCCGATGACCACGCCCACCGCGATGTCGCCTGGCGCCACGCTGGTGGGATCGGTTGGAGACGGGGCGTTGAGCACGATCGATGAGGTGGACATGGGGTTGCGCAGGTGGCGTTTTGCGACGGCCGCATCGTGCCACGCGAGCCGCAATGCGCGCGGGGGTGAGACAAAATGTCCAATCGTTGACGCACGCCGAGGTCGATACATTGCGGCTCATCACGCCGGCGCTCCCGCCGGCACACGAAGCCGCCGATGACCCGCACCACCTCGATCGTCAGACCGCTGTCGCGCCTTCTGCTTCCCACTGCCCTGCTGGGGCTCGCCGGTTGCGAGAGCATCGTCTTGAAGCCGGCCGGCGATGTGGCTCTGCAGCAGTCGCAGCTGCTCGTGCACTCGACGCTGCTGCTGCTGCTCATCATCGTGCCGGTGATCGTGCTGACGCTGCTCTTTGCGTGGCGCTACCGCGCCTCGCACACGGCCGCGACCTACCGGCCCGATTGGGGGCACTCCACGCGCCTGGAGCTCGTGATCTGGGGCGTGCCGCTGCTCATCATCCTCGCGCTGGGCGCGATGACCTGGATCAGCACGCACAAGCTCGACCCGTACCGTCCGCTCGACCGCATCGACGCGCAGCGCCCGGTGGCCGTGGACACCAAGCCGCTCGTGGTGCAGGTGGTCGCCCTCGACTGGAAGTGGCTGTTCGTCTATCCGGAGCAGGGCATCGCAACGGTCAACGAACTCGCGGCGCCGGTCGATCGGCCGATCGAATTCCGCATCACGTCTTCGACGGTGATGAACGCGTTCTACGTCCCCGCGCTGGCCGGCATGGTGTACGCGATGCCGGCCATGGAGACCAAGCTCCACGCGGTGATCAACCGCGCTGGCACGTACGAAGGCTTCTCGTCCAACTACAGCGGCGCCGGCTTTTCCGGCATGCGGTTCACGTTTCTCGGCCTGGCGGGCGACGACTTCGCGCGCTGGGTGGCACGCAACCGCGAGGGCGCCGCGATGCTTGACCGTGAGGCCTACCGCCGGCTCGAGCAGCCGAGCAAGCAAGAGCCCGTGCGGCGCTACGCGTCGGTGGACCCTGCGCTGTACGACGCCATCGTCGACCGTTGCGTCGTGCCCGGCCAGATGTGCCAGCACCAGATGATGGCCATCGATGCCGCCGGCGGCAGCGGCAAGGCCGGCCTTTCCGCCGTTGCAAGCGTGCCATGGGGCGACGGCCAGCGCCGCATCGTCGCGGGCTTGTGTACGCCGACCGACCCACTGGGCCTGCGCACTGCCGCACGCTGATCACACGGGACACCTGCCATGACGTCGGACCTCAACGCCACATTCGGGCAGCTCCTCGGCCGCCTGAGCTGGGATGCAATCCCCTATCACGAGCCAATCCTTGTCGCCACCTTCGCGGGCGCCGCCGTGGTCGGCCTCGCGGTTCTCCTGCTGATCACGCGCCTGCACGCCTGGGGATCGCTGTGGCGCGACTGGATCACCAGCATCGACCACAAGAAGATCGGCATCATGTACATGGTGCTTGGCGTGGTCATGCTGCTGCGCGGCTTCGCCGACGCGGCGATGATGCGCGCCCAGCAGGCGGTGGCCTTCGGCGACGCGGCGGGCTTCCTGCCACCGCACCACTACGACCAGATCTTCACCGCGCACGGCGTGATCATGATCTTCTTCGTGGCCATGCCGCTCGTCACGGGCCTGATGAACTACATCGTGCCGCTGCAGATCGGCGCGCGCGATGTCGCCTTTCCGTTTCTCAACAACTTCAGCTTCTGGATGACGGCGGGCGGCGTGGTGCTGGTGATGCTGTCACTGTTCATCGGCGAGTTCGCGCGCACCGGCTGGCTCGCGTACCCACCCCTGTCAGGCCTGCTGCAGAGCCCGGACGTCGGGGTTGACTACTACTTGTGGGCGCTACAGATCGCGGGCATCGGCACCACGCTATCGGGCATCAACCTCATAGCCACCATCATCAAGATGCGTGCGCCCGGCATGACGATGATGAAGATGCCGGTGTTCACGTGGACCGCGCTGTGCACCAACGTGCTCATCGTCGCAACGTTTCCGATCCTGGCCGGCACGCTCGCGCTGCTCACGTTGGATCGCTACCTCGGCACCAACTTCTTCACCAACGACCTCGGCGGCAACCCGATGCTGTACGTGAGCCTGATCTGGATGTGGGGTCACCCCGAGGTATACATCCTCGTGCTGCCGGTGTTCGGCATCTTCTCGGAGGTGGTGTCCACCTTCAGCAGCAAGCGGCTCTTCGGCTATACGTCGATGGTGTACGCGACGGTGGTGATCACGATCCTGTCGTACCTGGTGTGGCTGCATCACTTCTTCACCATGGGCTCGGGCGCCAGCGTGAACTCGTTCTTCGGCATCACCACCATGATCATCTCGATCCCGACCGGCGCGAAGATGTTCAACTGGCTCTTCACGATGTACCGCGGCCGCATCCGCTTCGAGGTGCCGATGCTGTGGACCGTGGGCTTCATGGTCACCTTCGTCATCGGCGGCATGACTGGCGTGCTGCTCGCCGTGCCACCGGCGGACTTCGTGCTGCACAACAGTCTGTTCCTCGTCGCCCACTTCCACAACGTCATCATCGGCGGCGTGGTGTTCGGCATCTTCGCTGCCATCAACTACTGGTTCCCCAAGGCCTTCGGCTACAGGCTCGACGCGTTCTGGGGCAAGGTGTCGTTCTGGTTCTGGTTCGTCGGCTTCTGGGTGGCCTTCTCGCCGGTCTACGTGCTGGGCCTGATGGGCGTGACGCGGCGCCTCAGCCACTTCGACGACCCGTCGCTGCAGATCTGGTTCCAGATCGCCGCGGTCGGAGGGCTGCTGATCGCATGCGGCATCGCGGCCTTCCTCGTGCAGCTGGCGGTGAGCTGGCGCCACCGCGCCGCGCTGCGCGACGTCACGGGCGACCCGTGGAATGGACGCACGCTCGAGTGGTCCACCGCCTCGCCGCCGCCCGAATACAACTTCGCCTTCACGCCGAACGTGCACGATGGCGACGCCTGGCACGACATGAAGCGCCGCGGCCACCAACGGCCGACGGCCGGCTTCAAGCCGATCCACCTGCCGAAGAACACGGCCGCCGGGGTCGTCATCGCCGGGTTGACGACGCTGTGCGGGTTCGCGCTCATCTGGCACATGTGGCTGGTGGCTGGCGTGGCCTTCGCCGCGACGCTGGTCGCGGCCATCGTGCACACCTTTGACTACGGCCGCGATTTCCACCTTCCCGCCGAAACGGTTGCACGCACCGAGCAGGCACGCACGCTGCAACTCGCGGCCGCGGCGAGCTGACTGACGACCATTGCCATGCTGAATCCCCGCCCCATCACCGCCGCTGGCAGCGCCCCCGTCTTCTACGACACGGGCGACCACCACCCGCCATCGAGCACGCTGCTCGGCTTCTGGCTCTATTTGATGAGCGACTGCCTGCTGTTTGCGGTGCTGTTCGCGGCGTACGCCGTGCTTGGTCACCGCTACGCCGCTGGCCCGTCGGGCGCCGACCTGTTCGCGCTGCCAATGGTGGCGACAAACACCGCGCTATTGCTGCTCTCGTCGATCACCTACGGCCTTGCCATGGTGGCGATGCGGAACTGGAGCATGGGCGGTGTGCTGGGGTGGCTCGCGATCACCGGTCTGCTGGGCGCCGGCTTCATTGGCCTGGAGCTCAAGGAGTTCGCTCACCTCATCCACGACGGCGCGGGACCGCAGCGCAGCGCCTTCCTGTCGTCGTTCTTCACGCTCGTGGGCACGCACGGGCTGCACGTGAGCTTCGGCATCGTGTGGCTCGTGACCCTGATGGTGCAGGTTGTGAAGCGCGGCCTCGTGGTCGAGAACCGACGTCGCCTGATGTGCCTGTCGATGTTCTGGCATTTCCTGGACGTGGTCTGGATCGGGGTGTTCACCTTCGTGTATCTGATGGGAGTGCTGAAGTGAGCGAGCAAGCCGAGAATCTGGAGGCGCACTTCAGCGTCAAGGGCTACACGATCGGCTTTCTGCTGTCCGTCGTGCTGACCGCGATTCCCTTCTGGCTGGTGATGGACCACGTGCTGCCGTCGCCGCGCATCACGGCCCTCACGATCCTCGCCTTCGCTGCCGTGCAGATCGTGGTGCACATGGTGTGCTTCCTGCACCTGAACGCGAAGAGCGAAGGCGGCTGGTCGTTGCTCGCGCTGACCTTCACGGCCACGCTGGTGGTCATCGTGCTCGCAGGCTCGACATGGGTGATGTTCCACCTCGACACCAACATGATGCCCGCGCCCAGCACGGCGCAGATGCGCGCGATGCCGTGACGGCGTCGTCGCGCCCGCGCGCGCGGGCCGTCCTCGTCGTGGCCGCAGCGCTGGCCTGCGCCGCGTTCGTGGCCCTCGGCAGCTGGCAGATGAAGCGCCTGGCGTGGAAGGAGGCGCTGATCGCGCGGGTGCAGGCGCACCTGCATGCTGCGCCGGTGGATGCGCCCGGGCCCGCCCGATGGGGAGCGCTCGTGCGCGAGACCGACGAATACCTGCGGGTGCGACTGCGCGGCCGCTACCGACCGGAAGCCGCGACGCCGGTGCGCGCGGTCACGGCGCTGGGCGGCGGCTACTGGGTCCTCGTGCCGCTGCAGACGACGCAGGGCTTCGTCGTGCTGGTCAACCGTGGCTTCGTCGCGCCCGATATGCAGCCCTCCCAGCGCGACGTGGCTGCCGACGACGCGCACGAAGAGGAAGTCGCGGGCCTGCTGCGTTTCAGCGAGCCCGGGGGTGCCTTCCTGCAGCGCAACGACGCGGCGGCCGAGCGCTGGACGTCGCGCGACGTGCAGGCGATCGGCGTCGCGCGCGGGCTGACCGGCGCGCCGCTCGCACCGTACTTCGTGGACGCCGAAGCAGAGCCGGATTTGCCCGATGCGTGGCCTCGGGCTGGCCTCACGGTCGTGCACTTCCGCAACGACCACCTGGCGTATGCCGCGACATGGTTCGTGATGGCCACCGGCGCGGCTGCTGCCATGGCGCTGGCGATCGCCGACGGGCGACGGCGGCGCAAGTGCGCGCCGGTATGACTGGGGTAATGGGACAGTAACGCAGGCGCGGCCTTCGACGACCACTCTTGAGGGTCCCTGTCCCGCACTGAAGTTGGCCATCTGCGCGCAAGCGCATTTCGCATCGTGTCGACCCTGCAGATCGAAGCGCCGGCCGGATTCGCCGACACCGCACAGATGCCCGGGCGTGTCGCCGGACACCGGAATCTGCTGCAGCTCGTGCAGCTGCGTTGGCTCGCCTTGACCGGCCAGCTCGTCACCATCTTCGTCGTGCGCCATGTGGTGGCGGTGCCGCTGCCGCTCGCGCCCATGCTGGCACTGCTCGCCGTGCTCTTGTTGTTCAACGTGGCGACCCTGCTGCGCGCGCGCATGCCCACGCCGGTGTCGGACGCCGAGCTGTTCGCCGCGCTGCTGGTCGATGTCGCCGTGCTCACCGGCCTGCTGTACCACGCCGGCGGGATCACCAATCCGTTCATCTTCCTGTACCTGCTGCCGATCGCGGTCGCCACGGTGCTGCTGCGCCCGCGCCAGCTGTGGGCCATGGTGGCAACCACGTGCGCCTGTTTCCTGGTGTTGACGCGCTGGTACCGCCCGCTCGAACTGCCGGCGATGACGGAGGGGCACTCTCCTGGCTTGTACGCCGGCGCGCTGCTGATTTGCTTCCTGCTCAACGCGGCGCTGCTCGTGGTGTACATCGGCCGCATCAACACCAACCTGCGCGAGCGCGATGCGCGGCTGGCCGACCTGCGGCAACGTGCCGCCGAGGAGGAGCACATCGTGCGCATGGGGCTGCTCGCTTCCGGCGCAGCGCACGAACTGGGCACGCCGCTGGCCACGCTGTCGGTCATCCTCGGCGACTGGTCGCGCATGGCGCCGTTCGCCGCACAGCCCGATCTGCGCGAGGAGATCGAGGAGATGCAGCGTCAGTTGCAGCGCTGCAAGACGATCGTCGCGGGCGTTCTGCAAGCGGCGGGGGAGACGCCCGCCGAGCTGCCAGCGCACACCACGCTGCATGCCTTTCTCGACGGTCTGGTGGCCCATTGGTGCGGCGGCCGGCCGTTGCCGTCGTTTCGCGTGCAGCGCGCGGGGCTGCCGGACCTGCCGATCGCGTTGGACGCGGCCTTGCAGCAGATGATCGTCAACTTGCTCGACAACGCCGCCGAGGCGGCGCCAGAGACCGCGATCGAACTGCATGCCCGCTGTGTCGGCGGGGCACTTGAGCTGCGTGTGCTGGATCGCGGGCCGGGCTTCCCCGCCGCCATGCTCGAACGGCTGGGTCAACCGTACCAGTCGACCAAAGGTCGGCCGGGCTGCGGCCTCGGGCTGTTTCTCTGCGTCAACGTCACGCGCGCGCTGGGCGGACACTTCGAGGCGCACAACCGCAGCGGCGGTGGCGCCGAGGTTGTCATCCGACTGCCGCTGGCATCGTTGCAGATCTCGCGTGGGGCGCGGCATGGAGCCTGAGCGCCAGCTGCTGATCGTCGAGGACGATGACGTCTTCGGGCGCACGCTGGCGCGCTCCTTCGAGCGCCGCGGCTACGCGGTGCTCCGTGCCTGCAGTCTCGACGACGTGCGCGCCTTGCTCGCGACCCAGCGTCCGGGCTATGCGGTGGTCGACCTCAAGCTGGCCGGCGGCAGCTCCGGGCTCGCGTGCGTGCAGCATCTGCATGTGCACGATCGCGCGATGGTGATCGTGGTGCTCACGGGCTACGCCAGCATCGCGACCACGGTCGAAGCCGTCAAGTTGGGTGCGCGGTACTACCTGGCCAAGCCCGCGAACACCGACGACATCGAAGCGGCGTTCGCACGTGTTGAGGGTGACGCCGGCGTCGGGCTTGCCGGCCGCGTGACGTCGATCAAGACTCTCGAATGGGAGCGCATCCACGAGACACTCGCCGCCACGGGCTTCAACATCTCCGAGACGGCGCGGCGCCTGGGCATGCACCGCCGCACCCTGGCGCGCAAGCTGGAGAAGCAGCGGGTGAGATGAGGGTGCCAGAGACGGACGCAATCTCTCTGCAGGGAATCCACTTCCGTCGATTGCACCGTGACGAGCCATGCGCTCAGCGTTGATGGCCTCTACCGAGGCCACGCATTGCGTTCGATGCACGGGATCCAGAAGCCCCGACAAGGTTGCAGGAGCCGGTTTCAACCCACGGCCAACATCGCGGCATGCAGCAGCAGACCCATCAAGCCGCCAACCAGCGTGCCGTTGATGCGGATGAACTGCAGGTCACGG
>DATJYZ010000150.1:0-14219 GCA_035499355.1 Burkholderiaceae bacterium
CAACATCGTCGCCAACCACTGGCTGATCAGCTTCGCCGTGCCGCAGATGATCGAGCGCCGCGACGGCTCGATCATCATCGTGTCGTCGATCGGCGGCCTGCGCGGCTCGAACGTGATCGGCGCGTACTGCATCTCCAAGGCCGCCGACATGCAGCTGGCGCGCAACCTCGCGGTCGAGTACGGCCCGCACAACGTGCGTGTCAACTGCATCGCCCCGGGGCTGATCAAGACCGACTTCGCCAAGGCGCTGTGGGAGGACCCCGCGGCGCTGAAGAGGCGCAACGACGCCACGCCGCTGCGCCGCATCGGCGAGCCCGACGAGATCGCCGGCGCCGCGGTGTACCTGGCGTCGCCCGCCTCGTCGTTCATGACCGGCCAGAGCCTGGTCATCGACGGTGGTGTGACGATATGACCCACCCCCGATGCGCCGTCGGCGCCTCCCCCTCGAGGGGGCGACACCGACGGACCGGCGCGGCCGCCGTGGTGTCCGCTCGCGGATGCGCCGCTGGAGCGGCGCAAGTCGCCCGAGTTGTGACGTAAGGAGATTCGATGAGCAACGTCCAATACGAAGTGCGCGGCGCCAATGCGCTGATCCGCCTCGACAACCCGCCGATCAACGGCCTCGGCGCCGCGCTGCGCGCGGGGATCCTGCAGTCGCTCGACCGTGC
The DNA here is from genome assembly GCA_035499355.1 of Burkholderiaceae bacterium. Taxonomy (GTDB): domain Bacteria; phylum Pseudomonadota; class Gammaproteobacteria; order Burkholderiales; family Burkholderiaceae_C; genus JAEUPI01. Next base: position 669 of record DATJYZ010000150.1, read on the forward strand.
GCTGGCCGACTCCGGCGTCAAGGCGATCGTCGTCACCGGCAGCGAGCGCGCGTTCTCCGGCGGCGCCGACGTCAAGGAGTTCAACACGCCCAACGCGCTGCGCGAGCCGCGCCTGCCGGCGCTGATCGCGGCGTTCGAGAACTCGCCCAAGCCGGTGATCGCGGCGATCGCCGGCGTCTGCATGGGCGGTGGGCTGGAGCTGGCGCTCGGCGCGCACTTCCGCCTCGCGAAGAGCGATGCGCAGATCGCGCTGCCCGAGGTGAAGCTCGGTCTGTTGCCCGGCGCCGGCGGCACGCAGCGGCTGCCGCGCGCGATCGGCCTCGAGGCGGCGCTGAACATGATCGTCTCGGGCGCCACCGTGCCGGCCGGGCAGCTCAAGGGCACGGCGCTGCTCGACGACGTGGTCGACGGCGACGTCGTCGCCGCGGCGGCGGCGTTCGCCGACACCGTGGTGGCCGACAAGCGGCCGCTCAAGCGCGTGCGCGACCTCAAGGTGAGCGACCCGCAGGCCGAGGCGTTCCTGCAGTTCGCGCGCAACACGGTCGGCGCGGCGTCGAAGAACTTCCCCGCGCCGTTGAAGTGCGTGGAAGCGGTGTCGTGGTCGCTCAACAAGCCGATCGACGAGGCGCTGCGCATGGAGCGCGAGGCGTTCCTGTCGCTGATGAGCACGCCGGAGTCGCGCGCGCTGCGCCACATCTTCGCCGCCGAGCGCGCCGCCTCGAAGATCGCCGACGTGCCCGACGACACGCCGCTGCGCCCGATCCGGAAGGTCGGCATCATCGGCGCCGGCACGATGGGCGGCGGCATCGCGATGAACTTCGCCAATGCCGGCATCGCGGTGGCGCTGCTCGAGATGAAGCAGGAGGCGCTCGACAAGGGCCTCGGCACGATCCGCAAGAACTACGAGAACACCGCGAAGAAGGGCCGCATGACGGTGGAGCAGGTCGAGCAGCGCATGGCCTTGATCGCGCCCACGCTCGGCTACGACCCGATGAAGGACGTCGACCTCGTGGTCGAGGCGGTGTTCGAGAGCATGGACGTCAAGCAGCAGGTGTTCAAGACGCTCGACGAGGTGTGCAAGCCCGGCGCGATCCTGGCGTCGAACACCTCGGCGCTGAACCTCGACACGATCGCCGGCTTCACCAAGCGGCCGCAAGACGTGATCGGCCTGCACTTCTTCAGCCCGGCCAACGTGATGCGGCTGCTCGAGATCGTGCGCGGCGACAAGACCGCCAAGGACGTGCTGGCCACCTGCATGGCGATGGCCAAGACGATCAAGAAGATCGGCGTCGTGTCGGGCGTGTGCGACGGCTTCATCGGCAACCGCATGCTGGCGCGCTACGGCGCCGCCGCCAACGGCCTGCTGATGCAAGGCGCGTTGCCGCAGCAGGTGGACAAGGCGCTCGAGCGCTTCGGCTTCGCGATGGGGCCGTTTCGCGTCGGCGACCTGGCGGGCCTCGACATCGGCTGGGCCGGCCGCAAGCGCCGCGCCGCCGAGAACCCGGCCGCCTACCAGCGCGTGGTGGCCGACGCCATCTGCGAGCAGGGCCGCTTCGGCCAGAAGACCGGCGCCGGCTGGTACCGCTACGAGGCCGGTGCGCGCGAGGCGGTTCCGGATCCGGTGGTGACCGAGATCATCGAGTCGTTCCGCAAGGAGCGCGGCATCGCCGCGCGCAAGGTCAGCGACGACGAGGTGGTCGAACGCTGCGTGTTCGCGCTGGTCAACGAAGGCGCACGCATCCTCGACGAGAAGATCGCCGCACGCGCCAGCGACATCGATATCGTGTACCTGAACGGCTACGGCTTCCCGCAGCACCGCGGCGGCCCGATGCTGTATGCCGACATCGTGGGCCTGCCCAACGTCGTGCGCTCGCTCAGGCGCTTCGCGGCCGATGCCGGTGCCGACGCCTGGTGGCAGCCGGCGCCGCTGCTGGCCAGGCTCGCCGACGACGGCAAGACATTCAACTGATCGGACGAGGACATCGCCATGACCGACGTCGTCATCGTTTCCACTGCGCGCACCGGGCTTGCCAAGAGCTGGAAGGGCGCGTTCAACATGACCTACGGCGCGACGCTGGCGGCGCACGCGATCACGCATGCGGTGCAGCGCGCCGGCATCGACCCCGCCGAGGTCGAAGACGTGATCCTCGGCACCGCCACCCCCGAGGGCACCACCGGCGGCAACATCGCGCGCGTGGCCGCGCTGCGCGCGGGGCTGCCGGTCACCACCGGTGGCGTCACGATCAACCGCTTCTGCTCGTCGGGCCTGCAGGCGATCGCGATGGCGGCGCAGCGCATCGTGGTCGACCAGGTGCCGGTGATGGTGGCCGGCGGCGTCGAGAGCATCTCGTGCGTGCAGAACGAGGCCAACCGCCACATGCGCGTCGACCCGGCGATGAGCGAGATCAAGCCCGAGATCTACTGGACGATGCTGCAGACCGCCGAGCAGGTGGCCAAGCGCTATGGCATCCCCAAGCTGGCGCAGGACGAGTACGGCGTGCGCTCGCAGCAGCGCGCCGCGGCAGCGGCAGCGGCGGGCAAGTTCAACGACGAGATCGTGCCGATGACCACCGTGATGGGCGTGGCCGACAGGAGCGGCCGCCTCACACGCAAGCAGGTGACCATCGCTGCCGACGAGGGCATCCGCGCCGACACCACGCTCGAGGGCGTGGCCAGGATCCGCAGCGCGCTGCCCGGCGGCGTGATCACCGCCGGCAACGCGAGCCAGTTTTCCGACGGCAGCTCGGCCTGCGTGCTGATGGACGGCAAGCTCGCCGAGAAGCGCGGCATCAGGCCGCTGGGCATCTTCCGCGGCTTCGCGGTGGCCGGCTGCGAGCCCGACGAGATGGGCATCGGCCCGGTGTTCGCGGTGCCGCGGTTGCTGCAGCGCGCCGGCCTGAAGGTGGGCGACATCGGGCTGTGGGAGCTCAACGAGGCGTTCGCCGTGCAGGTGCTGTACTGCCGCGACAAGCTCGGCATCCCCGACGAGCGGCTCAACGTCAACGGCGGCGCGATCGCGGTGGGGCATCCCTACGGCGTGAGCGGCGCGCGACTGGTGGGCCACGCACTGATCGAAGGCAAGCGCCGTGGCGCGAAGCACGTGGTGGTGACGATGTGCATCGGCGGCGGCCAGGGTGCCGCCGGCCTGTTCGAAGTGGCTTGACGCCACGGCAGCGTAACAACACAACCAGGGGTACGAACGAGATGGATGCACTAGCCACCGACCCGGTGCTCGCGGCGCAGCGCGGCGCGGCGCCCACGCGGCCGCCGCTGGCCGTGGCCGGCGGCCACGCCGGCCTGCGCGACGACGAGTTCGGTGGCTTGCAGGCCGGGCGCTGGTTCGGCGAGTTGTCCGTGGGGCTGCGCGAGGCGATCCTCGCCCGCGCCCGCGTGCACCGCGTGGTCGCCGGCACGCGCATCGCGCAGCGCGGTGACGCCGGCGGCCACTGGGTCGGCGTGGCGCGCGGTGCGCTGCGGCTCGGCACCGCGCTGCCCGACGGCCGCGTCTTCACGCTCGACTTCATGGGGCCGGGGCAGTGGTTCGGCGACATCGCGCTGGTCGACGGCCGCGCCGAAGACCTCGACATGGTGGCGCACGTGCCGTCGACGCTGCTGGTGGTGTCGAAGGCCGACATGCACGAGCTGATGGGCGTCAGCCCCGAGTTCCGCGATGCGCTGCTGCAGCTCAACTGCCAGCGCCTGCGCCGCATGGTCAAGCGCTGCGAGGAGCGCCACGCGCTCAGCCTGCCGCAGCGGCTGGCACGCCAGGTGCTGCGGCTGGCGCGCCGCTTCGGCCGCGCCGCCGGCAACGGCCTGCGCATCGACCTCGCGGTGTCGCAGGGCGACCTGGCCTCGATGGTCGGCGGCAGCCGCCAGCGCGTGAACCGCGCGCTGCGCCAGATGCAGCAGCTGGGCATCATGCAGCTCGGTCCGCAGCGCCTGCTGGTGCTCGACCTCGAAGGCCTCGACGACGTGGCCAGCGGACGCACGGTGCTGCCGGGCTCGACGACGCAAGCCGACTGAACCAGGAGTCGCCATGCCTGCTCCCGATCGCCCCCACCGGCGCGACCGGCTCGGGTTGGCCGCCAAGTCGTGGCCATGACCACGCCCCGTTGGCGCCAGCGCCCACCCGGTTCGACGTGGGGCGACTTCGGCCCCGACGATCAGCTCGGCCGCCTGAATCTGCTGACGCCGCACAAGGTGATGCAGGGCCTCGCCGAGGTGAAGGACGGCCTGTCGTTCTGCCTCAGCCTGCCGCTGGACTATCCGGGCGAGGCCCGACTCAACCCGCGCCGCAAGCCGCCGCAGCTCAAGCCCACCAACCTGCGCGGCAAGCCGTTCCTCAACTTCTCGCTGCGCGAGCTCGACGCGCGCAACACCGACGTCATCTGCGACGACCAGGCGCTGCTGTGCCTGCAATACAGCACGCAGTGGGACAGCTTCGCCCACGTCGGTGCGTGGTTCGATGCCGACGGCGACGGCGAGCCTGAGATGGTGTACTACAACGGCTACCGCGCGCACCAGCACGTCAAGGGCCCGAGCGACTACCAGTTCGTCGGCGATCCGTGCGACGGCCCCTCGTGCGCCGAGGCGCTGGGCATCGAGCACTTCGCGGTCAAGGCGATCCAGGGCCGCGCGGTGCTGATCGACCTGCACCGGCACTTCGGCAACGAGCGCAAGCTGATCGATCGCGTCACGCTGCAACGCGTGCTCGACCATGATCGAGTCGTGGTCGAGCGCGGCGACATCGTGCTGCTGCATACTGGGTTCTCGACGCTGATCATGGGCATGAACCGCGATCCCGACATGGCCGTGCTCGACCGCGCGTGTCCGGCGCTCGACGGCCGCGACGACGCGCTGCTCGACTGGATCACCGAGTCCGGCGTGGTCGCGCTGTGCGCCGACAACTACGCGGTAGAGCACTATCCAGCGCGCGAGCAGGACGGCCAACGCCCTGCGCTGCCGCTGCACCAGCACTGCCTGTTCAAGCTGGGTGTGCCGCTCGGCGAGCTGTGGTGGCTGCACGACCTCGCAGCCCACCTGCGCCGCGCCGGTCGCCATCGCTGCCTGCTCACCGCGCCGCCGCTGCGCCTGCCCGGCGCGGTGGGTTCGCCGGTCACGCCGGTGGCCACCGTGTAGCCGAGGCAGGCCCGGCGGCCGATGGACGCCCTGACCCTTGCGCGCCTGCAGTTCGCGGCGAACATCACCTTCCACATCCTGTTCCCGGCGATCACCATCGCGCTCGGCTGGGTGCTGCTGTTCTTCCGCTGGCGCACGCTGCGCGCCGAGACGGCCGACGCACGGCAGGCGTGGCTCAACGCCTACCGCTTCTGGACCAAGGTGTTCGCGCTCAGCTTCGCGCTCGGCGTGGTGTCGGGCGTGACGATGAGCTTCCAGTTCGGTACCAACTGGCCCGGCTTCATGGAGCGCGCAGGCGACGTCGCGGGGCCGCTGCTCGCCTACGAGGTGCTGACCGCCTTCTTTCTCGAGGCGGGCTTCCTCGGCGTGATGCTGTTCGGGCACGGCCGGGTCAGCGAGCGCGTGCACCTGCTGGCCACTTTCTTCGTCGCCATCGGCACCACGATCAGCGCGTTTTGGATCCTGGCGCTCAACTCGTGGCTGCAGACGCCTGCAGGGCACGAGGTGGTCGGTGGCCGATTCGTCGTCGCCAGCTGGTGGCAGGTGCTGTTCAACCCGTCGTTCCCGTACCGCTTCACGCACATGGTGCTGGCGTCGGCGCTGACCTGCGCCTTCCTGCTCGCCGGCCTGAGCGCGTGGCAACTGCTCAAGGGCAGCGCCGCTGCGTCGGCGCCGAAGGTGCTGCGCGTCGGCCTCACGCTGGCGGCGCTGCTGATCCCGCTGCAGATCGTGGTCGGCGACCAGCACGGGCTCAACACTCTGGAGCACCAGCCGCAAAAGGTGGCGGCGATGGAAGGCCTGTGGCGCACCACGCGCGGCGCGCCGCTGCTGTTGTTCGCGATCCCCGACGGCGCTGCGCGCGAGAACCACTTCGAGATCGCGGTGCCGAAGCTGGCGAGCCTGATCCTGCGCCACGAGCCCGACGGCGAAGTCAAGGGCCTCGACGACTTCCGCGACCGGCACCCACCGGTGTTCGCGGTGTTCTGGGCGTTTCGCGTCATGGTCGGCGTCGGCCTGCTGATGCTCGCGACCAGCTGGCTGGCCTGGTGGCGCTACCGGCGCAGCGGCTGGGCCGCCGCGCGACTGCCGCGCCCGCTGCTGTGGTGGCTTGCGGCGATGACGTTCTCGGGCTGGGTCGCGGTGGTGGCGGGCTGGTGGGTCACCGAGATCGGCCGCCAGCCCTACATCGTCTACGGCCTGGTGCGCACCGCCGAGGTCGCATCGACCGTGGCGGCGCCGACGATCGGGCTGACGCTGGCGCTCTACGTCGTGCTCTACGTGGCGCTCGTGGTGGCCTACGTGGGCGTGCTCAAGTACATGGCCGAGAAGCCCGAGGCGGTGCTCGCCGACGACGGCGCACCCGTCGCTGCCGCGGCCGGGGTCGCGGCGGCAGGAAGCACGCGATGAACTGGATGTCGTTCGACGACGCGCTGCCGGTGATCTTCATGGCGCTGATGGGCGTGTCGATGCTGGTCTACGTCATCAGCGACGGCTACGACCTCGGCGTCGGCATGCTGATGCACCGCGCCACGCCGGACGAGAAGGACGTGATGATCGCCTCGATCGGCCCGTTCTGGGACGCCAACGAGACCTGGCTGGTGCTCGGCATCGGCATCCTGCTGGTGGCGTTTCCCAAGGCGCACGGCGTGGTGCTCGGCGAGCTCTACCTGCCGGTGGCGCTGATGCTGATCGGCCTCATCCTGCGCGGCGTGGCGTTCGACTTCCGCGTCAAGGCGCACGCTGCGCACAAGCCGATGTGGGACCGCCTGTTCTTCGCCGGCTCGACGCTGGCCTCGGCGGCGCAAGGCTGGATGCTCGGGCGCTACATCAGCGGCTTCGGCAGCGGCTGGAACTACCCGCTGTTCGCCGCCGCGATCGCCGTCGCGCTGCCGATGGCCTACGTGCTGTTGGGCGCGTGCTGGCTGGTCATGAAGACCGACGGCGAGCTGCAGCGCCGCGCGCTGGCATGGGCCCGGATGGCGTGGCCGCCGATGGTGGTCGGCCTGCTGCTGATCTCGATGGCCACGCCGTGGATCAGCGCCACCGTGCGCCAGCGCTGGTTCGTGCTGCCGGAGATCATCGCGTTGAGCGCGATCCCGTTGATGACCGGCCTGTCGCTGTTCGCGGTACGCGCGCTGCTGGGCACGCGGCACGTGCTCGGTGCCATCTGCTGGCTCCCGTTCGTGTTGCTGATCGTCGTCTTCGGTCTGAGCTTCCTCGGCCTCGCCTACAGCATCTACCCGTACGTGGTGATCGACCGGCTCACGATCTGGCAGGCCGCCAGCAGCCCCGCGGCGCTGAAGTTCATCCTGGTCGGCGTCTGCATCGCGGTGCCGGCGATCGCCGGCTACACCGTGTTCGCCTACCGCGTGTTCCGCGGCAAGACGAGCGAGCTGCGCTACGCGTAGCAGCCGCCGGCACCGACGCTGCGGTCGACCAGCCGCAGCAGCTCGTGGAAGTCCACCGGCTTGGTGAGGTAGCGCTCGAAGCCGCTCGCCATCGCACTGGCGATCTGCTCGGGCAGCGCATCGGCCGACAGCGCCACCAGCGGGATGCCGCGTGTCGCGGCGTCGCCCTGCAAGCGCCGCGCCAGCTGCACGCCGTTCATGTCGCCGAGGTTCATGTCGATCAGCATCAGGTCGGGCCGCTGCCGGCGCGCCGCCGCGATCGCTGCCGCGCCGGACTCGGCCACGCGCAGCGTCACCGCCGGCCGCATCTGCAGCACCTGGCGCACCAGCTCGGCGTTGACCGGATCGTCCTCGACGTACAGCACGTCGATCGGGCCATCGGCCACCGCGTGGCCGCGCGGCGTCGCTTCCGCGGGCGGTGACGCGCCGGCGCGCCGCGACAGCCGCAGCCCGAGCGTCGCGGTGGTGCCGTAGCCGAGCTCGCTCTCGATCGCCAGCGTGCCGCCCATCAGCTCGGCCAGGCGGCGCGACAGCACCAGCCCGATGCCGCTGCCCTCGATGTCGGAGCGCTCGGCGCCCAGGCGATTGAACGGCTCGAACAGGCGGCTCAGTTGCTCGGCGGCGATGCCGCGGCCGGTGTCGGTGATGCGCACGACGCAGGCATCGTCGTCGATGCGGTGCGACAGCGTCACCTGTCCGCCCGGGCGGTTGTACTTCACCGCGTTGCTCAGCAGGTTGACGATCACCTGGCGCAGGCGCACCGGGTCGCCCACCACCCACGGGCCGCAGCGGCCCTCGTAGGCCGATTCCGCCGGGGCCCGCACGCCTGCGCCATCGCCGTCGACCAGCAGTTGCACCGATTGCTCGGCCGCCAGCGCGGTGACCATGCCGAACGACTCGAGCACCACCGGCCCGAGGTCGACCGGCTCGAGCGCCACCGCCATCTGGCCGGACTCGACGCGCGACAGGTCGAGCACGTCGTTGACCAGCGCCAGCAGGTGCGCGCCGGCGTTCTCGATGTGCTCGATGCGCTCAAGCTGGCGCAGCGTGGGCGGCTGCTGCTTGTCCAGCCGCAGCAGGTGCGTGAAGCCGAGCACCGCGTTCAACGGCGTGCGCAGTTCGTGGCTCATGCGCGAGAGAAACTCGGTCTTGGCGCGGCTAGCCGCCTCGTGGGCCTCGCGCGCACGGCGCTCTTCGCGGATGGCGTGCGCCTCGGTGACGTCGCGCAGCACGATGGTCGTCAGCGCGCCGCTGCCGGTGTCCAGGCGCGCAAGCGACGCCTCGATCGGGAACACGCGCGCGTCGCTGCGGATGCCGATCAGCTCGATCACGCCGCTGCCCAGGCCCTGCAACCGCAGCGGCTGGCCATCGGGCATGGCGACGAAGCGCGCCACGTGGCTGCGCCGCGCGTCGATCGCGCGCAGGCCGAAGATCGCCTCGGCGGCGCGGTTGAAGAACACCACCCGCTCGTCGGCGTCGACCGTGACGACGCCCTCGCTGACCGCGTCGACCAGCTGCATCACGCGCAGTTCGTTGGCGCGCAGCGCCGCTGCCATCTTCACCCGCTGCGAGATGTCCACGAACGTCACCACCGCACCGCGCGTGACGCCACCCTCCACCACCGGATGCGACCAGCACTCGGCGGGGAACGACGAGCCGTCGCGCCGCCACAGCGTGGTGTGGGGCAGGTGCACGCGCCGGTTGTCACGGAAGGCAGCGCAGACTTCGTCGTCGCCGGCCGCAGCCTGCGCGGTGCGCGAATCATGGATCGTGCGGCTGTCGCAGCCGAGCAGCTCGCGCTCCTCGGCGTAGCCGAGCATCTGCAGCGCGGCACGGTTGATGAAGGTGCAGCGGCCCTGCACGTCGACGCCGTACAGCCCCTCGGCCGCCGAGTCGAGCAGGCGCTGCAGCGACGCCTCGCGATGGCGCAGCGTGTCTTCGGTGCGCGCCTGCTCGCGCGCGCTGCGGCGCACGAAGGCCAGGCCCGTGGCGCAGAGCAGCACCGCGAGCGCCGCGTTCAGCGCGATCAACAGCGCCTGGGTCTCGCGCGAGGCATCACCCAGCTGCGCCGAGAAGCGCACCTCGAGCACGCTCAGCCGCTCGTTCAGCGCTCGCACCTGCTGGCCGATCGGTGCCAGCGCCGCGGGGCCCGCGCCGGCTGCGATCTGCCGCTGCGCCAGGCGGCCGAGCACTTGCAGGCGCTGCACCAGGTCGTCGGCCTCGGTCCAGGTGGCGATCGCCGCCGCCATGAACGGCAGGTCGTCGAACCAGACGAACATCCGCACCATGCGGTCGAGGTCGCCGCCGTGATTGCCGCCGGCCACGAAGGCGCGGCGCGCCGCATCGATGTCGGGCTGCGGCCGCTGCAGCGCCTCGCGCGCGGCGCGGTCGCCCAGCGGCACCGCGAGCATGCGTTCGAAGGCGCGGTAGTCCTCGTCGCGCCGGTCTTCGAGGTAGGCCAGCAGATGGATGTGCGCATCCTTCTGCGCCTTGGAATACAAGCTCTCGCCGTTGATGTACGCGCGCACGCCCGACAGCACCTCGATGCTGAATGCCGCCACCGCGAGCTGCAGCGCGACGATGGCGACGAAGACGGCGACGATGGGCCAGCGCGCACGCGCGGGCGCGCCGAGGTGTCCGGGTTTCATGCCTTGATTCGGATGGCGCTGCGGCGCATGGCGTCGTGCAGCGGCTGTGGCCTGACGCGCGCGGCCGTCTTCGACGAAAGCGATGGGCGACCGTGCTCGCGCGCGGGCACGATGCCAGAAATCGACACGCTCGTGTTCCGCCTCGGGCTGCGCATTCCGCCGATCAGGCCAGCGCAGAGCCCGGCATGGCCGTCACGGCCGGCTGCCCGCTGGAACGTGCGTCTAGGCGCTGCCCCGACTGACGCGAAACACGCGCGGCGTAGTGTGGTACACGCGACGGAACGCGCGGGCGAGCGACGATTCGTCGGCGAAGCCGAGCAGCGATGCGATGTCGGCCACCGCCACCGCAGTGGTGCGCAGGTAGTCGCGCGCGAGCAGCATGCGCACCTCGTTGAGCACCTGCGTGAACGAAGAGCCTTCGGCCTGCAGCTTGCGGCGCAGCGTGCGCGGGCTGGTCTGCAACGCGGTCGCCGCCGCAGGCAGGTCGGGCAGCTTGCGGGGCCGGCGCAGCATCAGGCGCCGCAACGCCGTGGTGGTGTCCGACCCGGCGCGCAGCTGCGCCAGCAGCTGCTCGCACTGCGCCTGACAGATCTCGTGCGCCTCCTCGTGCGCGTGCGGCATCGGCCGCTCGAGGATCTCGCGCCGAAAGCGCACCAGCGAACGCGGCTGGTCGAAGCGCACCGGGCAGCCGAACACCTCGTGGTAGCGCTCGGGCAGTTGCGGGTCGGGGTAGGCGCATTGCACCAGCTCGAAGTGACGCCCCGGCCCCAGCATGCGCCGCGCCGTGCCGGCCCAGCTGGCGAGGTCGTGCTCGATGCCGAAGGCGCGCGCGCGCGGCCCGATGCCCGGTGGCTCGCGTTCGAGCAGCACCAGCTCGACCACGTCGTCGTCGAGCGCCTGCAGGTGCATGCCGAAATACGGGCGCAGCAGCGGCGAGAAGCGGATGCGCTCGATCAGCGCCTCGCCCAGCGTGTCGGACGACAGGATCGTGTAGCCGACCATGCCGCTGTCGAGCAGCGTGGGCAGCTTGCTGAACAGCAGCCCGAGGCCGCGCTGCGGGTACGCCTCGAGCACGTGCTCGAGCCACAGCGCCGCCTGGTGCGAGTCGACCGCGGTGTCGTTCTTCAGCGGCGTGCGGATGTCGAAGCGCGCCAGCGTCGGCGCCACGTCGACGCCGCACTGGGTGAACGCCTCGATGATGTTGAGGATCGGCGCGCCGGGAATCGTTTCCCAGATCTCCGGCTTGGCGATGGCCAGCGTGGTCGCGGTCATGGTTCGAGGGGCGGCGGCCGTCGCGTCAGATCACGCCGTCGGCCTTCATCCTGGTGACCAGCAGGCCGGCCAGCTCCTTGCTCGCGTCGGTCATGTTGCTCGGCGCGGTGACCTCGCTGGTGCCCGACCACACCGGCTTGTCGGTGCGCATGCTCCACAGCGTCGACTCGATCGTCAGCACGTCGTAGACATTGACGTCGGCCGGTGTGGCCGCCCATGCGCCGCCATACCAGCCGTAGAAGCCCCGGCCGTAGAACCCGGGCCCCATGTACGCCGGCGTCACGTTGACGTCGCGCCGCACGCGCAGCACGCGCGTCACCAGCAGGCCGTCGGAGCCCGTGCTCTTGACCGCGGCCTGCACGCGCTCGTTGGGGATGGCGCCGCCTTCGGGCAGCGTCGGGTAGCTCTGCAGCCCGCCGGTCTTGGCGGCCTGCAGCGCGCCGGCGAAGGCGTCTTCGAACACGCGGCGGTTGAGATCGCTCTTGAACGCGCCGATCACCAGCACCTTCTGCAGCGGCGGACCGGTGAAGGCGGGGTCCTTCCAGGTGTCCTTCAGCTGCGTGCTCGCGCAGGCAGCCAGCAACGCCAGCGCGATCGATGCCAGGGACGACACCGCCCATGGCGTCCGGCGTCCGAATGGCGAAGTCGTCGGTGTGTTCATCGGCGCTCCAAGGCCGGTCGGGGGTGAGACTATGCCCAGCGCAGGCCCGTTGCGCCATAGGACCAAAGGGCACCCGCGGTGCGAGGCCCGGGTCGCTTCGCAGCCGGACTCGGCGCCCGGCCTCGCGATCCCGATGCGCCGGCTCAGCGCCGTGCAGCGGCGCCCGCGGACCCCGTGCCGCCGGCGCCCAGCCCATCGCCTCGGTTGACGCTGCACAGCACCGCCCAACGGCCGCCGAGCGCAGGAACGACATAGCCGAGCTTGTCGACGACGCGCTTGGTGATCGGGTGCGGCGCCGAGAACTCGATCCAGCCGCCGCCGGCTTCCACGGCGCGCCAGGTGGCCTCGCGGATCGCCACCTGGTTGTCGCCGGGGATCGCGTCCTTGCGCAGCCTGCCGGCCTTGCTGGGGTCGGAGCCGAATGCGCGGAAGTAGTCGTTGCGGTCGGCGACCACGATGTACAGGTCGCGGTCGCGGAACGCGCCCTTCGGGTCGTGGAACTGCCGTACCGCCTCGTCGCCGCCGGCGCTGTCGATCAGCCGCGCCGCGCGCTCGGCCATCGCCCGGGCCTCGTCTGCGCAGCCCTGGCGCAAACGCATGTCCTGCACGCCATCGCTCAGCCGCCCGGCACGCGCGCGCAGCTGGTCGGCGGTGTAGACCGACCCTTCGGCCATGCGGGCGTTGTGCTGGGTGATGTCGTCGAGCGTCTCCACGGCCTGCGCGATCTCCTGCAGGCTCGCGTTCTGGCCATCGCTCGACACCGCGAACTCGCGCAGCCGCTCGGCCACCTCGCGGATGCCGCTCACCGCCTGCGCCAGCGAGGCGTGGCTGCGCTCGATCGTCTGCACGCCGCCGGCCACTTCCTCGTTCGAGCTTCGGATCAGTTGCTTCACCTCGGCAGCCGCCTGCGCGCAGCGCTGCGCCAGCAGGCGCACCTCGGCGGCCACCACCGCGAAGCCGCGCCCGGCGTCGCCGGCGCGCGCCGCCTCGACCGCGGCGTTGAGCGCCAGCAGGTTGGTCTGGAACGAGATGCCGTCGATCGCCGCGATGACGTCGCCCATCTGCTTGGAGCGCTGCTCGATGCGCTGCATGCTCTCGACCGAGGCCTGCACCGCGGCCTGCCCCGCCACGGTCTGCTCGTTGACCTGCGCCGCCCGCGCGTCGGCGGCGCGCACCCGCTCGGCGTTGCGTCGCACGGTGTCGAGCAACACCCCGAGCCCGGCGCGCGTCTGCTGCAGGCTGGCGGCCTGCGACTCGGTGCGCTGCGACAGCGACTGCGCGTGCAGCGTCGCCTCGCTGCCGCTCATCGCCACCAGCTGCGCCTCGCTGCGGATGCGCGCGACCACGCCCGACAGCTGATGCGACAGCCGCTGCGCGTCGCTGCCGAGCGCGGCCAGCTCGTCGCTGCCTTCGAGGGCGATGT
>DATJYZ010000151.1:0-31891 GCA_035499355.1 Burkholderiaceae bacterium
GGGAACTTCGCCAGATCGGCCTCGCGGCCGAGGCGATAGGGGCCGCCGTTCGACGGCGCCGCCTCGAGCGGCGCGAAGGTGGCGGCGCTCGCCGCCGTCTGCGCGGCGGCCGGCAGGCCCAGGGCCGACGCGGCCAGCGCGAACAGCAGACGCAGGGCAGGGGTACGCACGAAGCCCGTCGCTGCGCCGGCTGCCTCAGCGGACCTGCACGTTGGCCAGCGCCGGGTTCTTCGGCGCGCGCAGGTTGAGCTCGCGCAGCGTGCGCTCCATCAGCGTGGCGATCATCAGGTTGCGGTGCGTCTTGGAATCGGCCGGCACCACGGTCCACGGCGCCCAGCGCGTGCCGGTGGCCGAGATCGCGGCCTCGTAGGCGGCCATGTACTGCTTCCAGTGCTTGCGCACGGCGAGGTCGCCGACATCGAACTTCCAGTGCTTGCTGGTGTCGTCGAGCCGCTCCTGCAGGCGGATGCGCTGCTCGGCCTTGGAGATGTGCAGCATGAACTTGCAGATCACCGTCCCATGCTCGGTGAGCATGCGCTCGAACTCGTTGATCTGGCGGTAGCGCTGCTCGGTCTGCCTGGGCGTGATCTGGCGGTTGACCACCGGCACCAGCACGTCCTCGTAGTGGCTGCGGTTGAACACGACGAGCTCGCCGTTGCCCGGCACCGCCTGGTGGATGCGCCACCATGGGTCGTGCGCGCGCTCCTGCTCGGTGGGTGCCTTCCAGCCGACGGCGCGCAGGCCCAGCGGGCTCATGGCGCCGAACACGCCGCGCAGCGTGCCGTCCTTGCCGCTGGCGTCCATGCCCTGCACCACGACCAGCACCTTGTAGCGCTTGTCGGCGTACAGCAGCGTCTGCAGCGCGTCGAGCCGCTGGGCGAGGTCGAGCACCGTCGCGCGGTCGTGCTCGTGGTCGCCCGCCGATAGCGGCGTCGCGGCGGGGTCGACCTTGTCCAGCCGAAAGCGGCGTTTGGGCGAGCCGTGCTGGTAGCGCGCGATCAGCGCGTCGAGGGTCTGCGTCTGGGGCATCGGCCGACGTTAGCGCCGGAGCGCCCGCTGTCAAGCCCTGGCCGCAGCCGCCCGAGGCGCCACCACCCGGGGCAGCAGCACGGTGGCCAGCCCGAGCAGCGGGAGGTACGCGATGGCGTGGTAGACGAACTCGATGCTGCTGCGGTCGGCGAGCACGCCGAGCACGGCGGCGCCGAGGCCACCCATGCCGAACGCGAAGCCGAAGAACAGCCCCGACACCATGCCCACCTTGCCCGGGATCAACTCCTGCGCGTAGACCACGATGGCCGAGAACGCCGACGACAGGACGAGGCCGATCACGATCGTCAGCGCCGTGGTCCAGAACAGGTCGGCGTGCGGCAGCAGCAGCGCGAACGGCGCCACGCCGAGGATCGAGACCCAGATCACCGGCTTGCGGCCGATGCGGTCGCCGATCGGGCCGCCGACCAGCGTGCCGAGCGCCGACGCGAACAGGAACACGAACAGGTGCACCTGCGCGCTCTGCACCGAGAGGCCGAACTTCTCGATCAGGTAGAAGGTGTAGAAGCTGCTGATGCCGGCGATGTAGAAATACTTCGAGAAGATCAGCAGCAGCAGCACCAAGATCGCGACGATCACCGTGCGGCGCGGCAGCGGGCTGGCGGCCGTGCGGTGTAGGCCGCGCGCCACCGCGGCGGCGTGGTGGTGCGCGTACCAGCGTCCCACCTGCAGCAGCAGCACGATGCCCAGCAGCGCCACGGCGCCGAACCAGGCCACGCTGTGCTGGCCGAACGGCGCGATCACCGCGGCGGCCACCAGCGGCCCGATCGCGCTGCCGGTGTTGCCGCCGACCTGGAACACCGACTGCGCCAGTCCGTGGCGGCCGCCCGAGGCCATGCGCGCGACGCGCGACGACTCGGGGTGGAAGATCGCCGAGCCGAGGCCGACGAAGGCCGCCGCCAGCAGCACCGACGCGAAGTTCGGCGCATAGGCCAGCAGCACCAGGCCGACCAGCGTCGACGACATGCCCACCGGCAGCGAATACGGGGTCGGCCGCCGATCGGTGTAGAGCCCGACGATCGGCTGGAACAGCGACGCGGTGAGCTGGTAGGTCAGCGTGATGAGGCCGATCTGGGCGAAGCTGAGGTTGAACTGGCCCTTGAGGATCGGGTAGATCGCCAGGATCAACGACTGCATCATGTCGTTGATCAGGTGCGACGCGCTGATCGCGCCGAGCACGCGGTAGGCGGTGGTGGTGGCCGGCGGCGGCAGCGGCAGCGAGGCGGCAGGGGTCGACATCGGCGGTGGAAGAGGTTCTTCTGGGTGCGGGAGGGCCCGATTGTCGCCGCTGGTCCGGCCAAGCGCCGCGCGCGGCGGCCGAAAGCCGCACGCCGCCACCGAGATTGACGTCGGTCAGCGCAAACCGTCCGGCCAGCGCGGCCGCGCAACGGTGAGGTGCTGCCCGGCCCACTGCTTGGCCTTGGCGATGGCGATGCGGATCGCCTTGCCGTCGTCCATGCCTTCGGCGAGCAGCGCGTTGGCGATCTCGATCGCCTTGCTGCGCACCGGCGGCGCCAGGTGGCCCATCGAGGGCGGAAAGCGGCTCTCGTCCCAGGGCATGGCCCGGCTCGTCAGTGCGCCAGCAGCACCGGCACCGTCATGCCGTCGAGCACGGTGCGGCTGGCACCGCCGAGCACGAACTCGCGCGCGCGCGAGTGGCCGTAGCAGCCCATCACCATCAGGTCGGCGCCGACGTCGGCGGCCATGGACAGCAGCAATTCGCCGGCCTCCGCGGTCGCGGTGGTCAGCGTGTGGCAGCGTGCCTCGATGCCATGGCGCTGCAGGTATTGGCGCAAGGCGCTCTGGTCCTCCACCGCGGCATCGACGGCCACGTGCACCGTCTTGGCCTTGTGCAGCAGCGGCAGCGCCGCGGTCATCGCGTGCGCTGCCTCGCGGCTCTCCTTCCAGGCGACGAGGATGGTGTCCAGCCGCGGCGGTCCCTTGGTGATGTACGGCACGATCAGCGCCGGCTTGCCGCTGCCCATCGCCACCGACTGCACGAAGTCCGGCCCCACCCCGGTGTCGCGCTGCTCGCGGTCGCGCTGGCCGAGCACCAGCAGGTCGGCGTACAGCGCGTGACGGACGAAGGCGTACTCGGACGCCTCCTGCGACTCGCGCCATTGCACGGCGGCACCGGGCTCGGCGTTGGCTTGGGCGACGAGCTTGCGCGCCCGGTCCGCGCGCTCGTCGTCGAGCGCCAGCAGCGCCTCGGCGGCGCTGCCGATGACGACGTTCGAGGCCATCTGCACGTACACCGGTGTCACCGCATATAGCGCCGTCACGCCGGCGCCGAGGCGGTCGGCCAGGGCACGCGCCGTCTGCAGCCGCGCCGCGCCGTGGGGCCCGGCGTCGAGGTGCACGAGGATGGATTGGATGGTGCTCATCGTCATGCTCCTTGTGGCGAGAGGCGCTGCACGCTCGTCGAGGCCGGGGAATCAGCCCACCGTCAGCCGCTTGCCGGCGGCGGAGGCCTTCTTCGGCAGCACCAGTTCCAGCACGCCGTTGTTGTACTTGGCGTCGGCCTTGCTGTCATCCACCGCGCTGGCCAAGGTGAAGCTGCGGCTGGCGTAGCCGTATTCGCGCTCGGAGCGCAGCACGCGGCCGTCCTTCTTCTCTTCCTTGTCCTTCCGCACCTCGGCGCTGATGGTCACCAGGTTGCCCTCGATGCGCACGTCGATGTCCTCCTTGCGCACGCCGGGGATCTCGGCTTTCACGGCGTAGTTGTCGTCGTGCTCGGTGAGGTCGATCTTGATGCGCGGCGCCTGGCCCGGGGCCTCGAATCGCCACGGGCGCATGAAGCCGCGCCAGCCGTCGTCGAACGGATCGAGGTCGAACAGGTTGTTGAGTCGCAGTTGAGTCATGGGGTACCTCCGATGTTCTATGGCGGCGGGCACGCGCCCGACCGCTGTGCAAATCATCCTGCCGGCTCTCGCGGCCGTCCTTGATGCGGCGCAAATCCGGGGGCACGGCCTGGCGGCGCGTCGCTCAGCCGCGCTGCACGCACTTCTCGTACAGGCTCAGCAGGCGGCCGTGCGGGTCGTAGCGGGCTTTCAGGCGCGCGAACTCGGCGCTGCCGTAGGCGGCGTCGAACTCGTTGCGGGTGAAGAAGCTGTCGGAGTACAGCGACTTGATGCCGCCCAGCCGCAGCACCTCGCGCTCCACCAGGCGGTTGAAATGGCCCGGCTCGTGCGCGCTGCGGCTGTGCACGGTGTCCCAGAAGCCGAAGTTGACGTACAGAGCACCCGCGGCCAGCGGGTACAGCGGGAACGACCCCGCGCCGGCGGGCGCGCGCAGCGGGCACAGCCAGATCGGCACGATGCCGATCTCCCGCAGCAGGAAGTCGAGGAACTCCGGTGCATGGTGCAGCGGGATGTCGACGTCCTGGATCACCGCCTCGGGGTGGTCGCCGCGCAGGCGTGCCCAGCGTCGTGCCAAGCCGGTGCGCGCATTCCAGCGCATGATGCGGGTGTAGGTGCGCGAGTTCAGCCGCTCACGGCCGAACAGCCGGCGCAGCAGCGGGTTCTGCGCGCCGACGTTCCTGGAGCACCAGAACCAGTCGGTGTCCCAGCGCCACAGGTAGTCGCGCGTGCGCAGGTGGTCGATGTCCGTCTCGAGCAGCGAGCGGTAGTAGATGTGCTCGTAGGTGTAGTCGCTGGTGTGCGCGGCCTCGTCGACGCAGCGCGCCACGTTGAGCACCAGCGGCCGCGCGCCGAACGCCACCGCGTCGACGAAGTCGGCACTCTCGTCGTCGCAGGCCGCGGCCAGCGCGGCGAAGAACGACGCCGCGTCGTCGAAGCGCCGGTGCTCGACGCGCACGAACGGCTTGACGGGCAACGTGCGCTGGCGCAGACGCAGTGCGTAGCCGAGCGTGCCGTACGAGTTGGGAAAGCCGAAGAACAGGTCGCGATGCTCGTTGTGCGGCGTGGCGTGCACGACCTCGCCATCGGCCAGCAGCACGTCGATCTCGAGCAGGCCGTGGTGCACCAGCCCGTGGCGGAACGACGTGGCCTCGATGCCGACGCCGGCCGCCGCGCCGCCGAGCGTGATGGTCTTCAGCTGCGGCACCACCATCGGCATCGCGCCGCGCGCCAGCGTGGCATCGGCCAGCGCCTCGAACGTGACGAGGCCTTCGGCGTCGACCCAACCCTGTTGCCGATCAACCGCAAGCACGTGATGGAACGCGCCCAGGTCGAGCCGACGCTTGGTTGCATCGTCGGTGCGGTCGCGAAACAGGTTGGACGTGCCTTTGGCCAGCCCCAGCGGCGCACCGGCGGCCTGCGCACGCAACGCCGACAGCAGCGCGTCGCGCCGTTGCCGGTGGGCCTGCAGGTCGTCGTGCACGCGGTGCGCGCCAGTCAGGCGCCGTAGAGGTGGCCGCGCCCCATCGGGTAGCTGGTGCGCGTGACGTTGCCCTTGCTGAAGACGACCTGGAACAGGTGCGTGTAGCCGGCCACCGAGCGGAACATCTCGGCGCAGCCGATCAGGTAGCTGCGCCAGACGCGCCGGAAGCGCTCGTCGAAGCGCTTGGGGTCGAGCGCACGGATCGCGGGCCAGTTGGCGTCGAAGCGGCGCGCCCATTCGTCGAGCGTGGGCGCGTAGTGGCGGCGCAGGTTCTCGACGTCCACCACCTCGAGGCCGCAACGCTCCATCTCGACGATGGCGTCGGCCAGGCTCGGGATCCAGCCGCCGGGGAACACGTGCTTGCGGATGAACAGCTCGGTGTCGTAGCGGCCGACATGGCCGATGAAGTGCAGCATGCCGAGGCCGCCGGGCTTGAGGAAGTCGGCGTGCGCCTTGATCACGTCGGCCAACTGGTCGCGCCCGGCATGCTCGAGCACGCCGATCGACACCACCTTGTCGTAGGTCTCGTCGACGTCGCGGAAGTCGGCCTCGCGCACGTGCAGCTTGTCGGCCAGGCCGCGGCGCGCGATCTCGTTGCGCAGCCAGTCGACCTGCTCGGTGGTGGTGTTGAGGCCGGTTCCGACGGCGCCGGTGGTCTCGTGCGCGCGCAGCATGAAGCCGCCGAAGCCGCAGCCGATGTCGACGAAGCGCTCGCCGGGCGCCAGCCGGATCTTGCGGCACACGTGGTCGATCTTCTGCAGCTGCGCTTGCTCCAGCGAGCGCGTGCCCTCGGGCCAGTAGGCGCAGGTGTACATCATCAGCGGGTCGTCGAGCCACAGCCGGTAGAAGTCGGCCCCGAGCCCGTAATGCGCGCGCGCGTTGCTCTTGGCCTGGGCCCAGCTGCGATTGGAGTGGCGCAGCTCGTGCAGGTTGTTCTCCAGCCCGTTGACGGCGTTGAACTGGGTGTCGAAGCCGCTGGCCATGGCGGCGGCGAAGGCCGCACCGAGGTCCCCCTCGACGTCGACGGCCTGATCGAAATAGGCATCGAGCAGCCCGATGTGGCCGCGCAGGAAGGTCGACAGCAGCGCAGCATCGTTGCGGAACACGACCCGAAAGCGCGACTCGCCGCGGCCGGTGCTGCACACGGTGCCGTCGGGCGTGAGGACGCTGAATGATTCACCCGAGCGCTGGCCGAGCGAATCGACGAGGCTCTGCACCAATGCGCCGCTGACGTTCATGCATCATCCTGTTCCGGCTGTGGCCGCCAGGGCTTGATTCTGGTCAACCGCGCCGGCGCCGTGGTGCGCAACATCGAGCGACCGTCATGGAAAAGAAACACGCGTGGAATCTCGGCTACTGGCTGCTCGCCGTGCTGGCTGTGCTGTGGGTGCAGGACCTGTGGCAGGCGGCGGTGCGCGTGGAGCCGGTGCCGTACAGCGAGTTCGAGAAGGCGCTGGCCGACGGCCGCATCGACGAGGTGACCATCGGCGACCGCACGATCACCGGGCACCTCAAGGTCGCCGAGGGGCGCAAGACCACGCTGGTGGCCACGCGGGTGGAGCCCGACGTCGCCGAGCGGCTCGACAAGTACGGCGTGCGCTACACGCGGGTGGTCGAGAGCACGCTGCTGCGCGACCTGGCGTCGTGGGTGCTGCCGGCGCTGGTGTTCGTCGGCCTGTGGTACTTCGTGATCCGCCGCATGGCCGACCGCTCCGGCGGCATGGGCGGCTTCCTGTCGATCGGCAAGAGCCGCGCCAAGGTCTACGTGCAGACCGACACCGGCGTCACGTTCGCCGACGTGGCCGGCGTCGACGAGGCGCGCGCCGAGCTCGCCGAGGTGGTGGACTTCCTGAAGAACCCCAAGCAGTACGGCCGCCTCGGCGCGCACATTCCGCGCGGGGTGCTGCTGGTGGGGCCACCGGGCACCGGCAAGACGCTGCTGGCCAAGGCGGTGGCCGGCGAGGCGGCGGTCCCGTTCTTCTCGATCTCGGGCAGCGAGTTCGTCGAGATGTTCGTCGGCGTCGGCGCCGCGCGCGTGCGCGACCTGTTCGAGCAGGCGCGCAACCGCGCGCCGGCGATCATCTTCATCGACGAGCTCGACGCGTTGGGCCGCGCGCGCGGTGCCTACGGCAGCCTGGGCGGCCACGACGAGAAGGAACAGACGCTGAATCAGCTGCTGGCCGAGATGGATGGCTTCGACACCTCGGTGGGGCTGATCATCCTGGCGGCCACCAACCGGCCCGAGATCCTCGACCCCGCGCTGTTGCGTGCCGGCCGCTTCGACCGCCAGGTGCTGGTCGACCGGCCCGACCGCAAGGGGCGCGTCGACATCCTGAAGGTGCACGTGCGCAAGATCGCGCTCGATGCGTCGTTGTCGCTCGACGAAGTGGCGGCGCTGACGCCGGGCTTCAGCGGCGCCGACCTCGCCAACCTGGTCAATGAGGCGGCGCTCGCGGCCACGCGGCGCAATGCCTCGGCGGTGGAGATGCGTGACTTCACCACCGCGGTCGAGCGCATCGTGGCCGGCCTCGAGCGGCGCAGCCGGCTGCTCGGCGACAAGGAGCGGCGCTGGGTGGCGCACCACGAGATGGGGCACGCGCTGGTCGCGCTGTCGATGCCCGACGGCGACGCGGTGCACAAGGTGTCGATCATCCCGCGCGGCATCGGCGCGCTCGGCTACACCATCCAGCGCCCGAGCGAAGACCGTTACCTGACCACGCGCGCCGAGATGCAGCGGCGCATCGCCGTGCTGCTGGGCGGGCGCGCCGCCGAGCTGGAGGTGTTCGGCGAGTTCTCCAGCGGTGCCGCCGACGATCTGGCGCGCGCCACCGAGATCGCGCGCGACATGGTCACGCGCCACGGCATGGACGAGGGCATCGGCCCGGTCGCGATCGAGTCGCCGCCCTCGAACCTGCTCGACGTCGCGCCGATGGTGGCGACGCGCCCGCCGGTGTCCGAGGCGCTGCAGCAGCGCGTCGACGACGCGATCCGCGCGATCGTGGCCAACGGGCTCGAGCAGGCGCGCGCGGTGCTGCGACGCCACCGCGATCTGCTCGACCGCGGCGCGCAGGAGCTGCTGCAGAAGGAGACGCTCGACGAGGCGGCGATCGCGGTGTACGCGCAGGCCATCCGCAAGGCCTGAGGCTGCGATCACTCGAAGTCGAGCAGCACCTTCATCGATTGCGAGCGGTCGGCCGCCAGTGCGAACGCGCGGCCGGCGTCGCGGTACGGCAGCGTGGCCGATACCAGCGGCTTCAAGTCGACCAGGCGCTGGTTGATGAGGCTGACCGCGATGCCGAACTCCTCGTGGAAGCGGAAGGTTCCGCGCAGGTCGAACTCCTTGGCCACCACGGTGTTCAGCGGCAGCGTCGTCTCGCCGCCGGCGAGGCCGCACTGCACGACGATGCCGCGCGGCCGCAGCACGTCGAACGCCGCGCGCAGCGCGCGCTCGTTGCCGCTGCACTCGAACAGCACGTCGAACTGCCCCTTGTCGGGCGCGAAGCGCGCCAGCGCGTCGGGCTGCGTGGCGACGTTGATCGTCTCGTCGGCGCCGACCTTGGCCGCCTTGCGCAGCGGCTGCCCGACGACGTCGGTGGCGACGATGCGGGTGGCGCCGGCGCGGCGCGCGGCGATGATCACCATCGCGCCGATCGGCCCGCAGCCGGTCACCAGCACCGAGCGGCCAAGCAGCGGGCCAGCACGATTGACGGCGTGCAGCGCCACCGCCAGCGGCTCGGCCATCGCGCCCTCGGCATCGCCGATGCCGTCGGCGAGCTTGAACGCCTGGCCCGCCTCGATCACCATCTGCTGGCGGAACGCGCCCTGCACGTGCGGCATGCGCATCGCGCTGCCGTAGTAGCGCATGTCGAGGCAGTGGTTCTGCAGGCCCAGCTGGCAGAAGCGGCAGGCGCCGCACGGCCGGCTCGGGCACACCGCGATGCGCTCGCCCACGATCAGCCCGCCGACGTCGGCGCCGACCGCTTCGACCACGCCGGCCACCTCGTGGCCGAGCACCATCGGCTGCTGGATGCGGATGGCGCCGAAGCCGCCGTGCTGGTAGTAGTGCAGGTCGGAGCCGCAGATGCCGCCGGTGCGCACGCGCACCAGCGCTTGCCCGGTACCGGGCGCGGGCGTGGGCACGTCTTCGACCCGCAGGTCGCCGGCAGCGTGGATGACCAGAGCGTCCATGGTGACGAGCATTCTCTCTGCGGAAGCGGCGACGCGACGGAGTATGCGGCAGGCCAGGCGACGGCTTTGCCGCCGCGAGCGAGGCCGTCTCAGGTGCGCTTTTGCGCGACGGTCTCGGCCCACAGCGGGTCGGGCGTCGTCGCGCGCAGGTGCGAGTAGTAGATCGTGTCGCGCTCGGGTTCGACGCCCAGCGTCACCGCGCGGATCCATTCGTCGGTGCTCAGCACTGCCGCGAAGCGCGACTGCAGCACCACCGAGAAGGCGTGGTGGATCTCCTGCGCGCCGACGCGCCCGGCGCGGTTCGCGTACGACACCGAACCGCTGGCGTCGTGCACGAACTCCACCTTCAGGCCGGCGTGCAGCGCGTGCTTGATGGTCGAGTCGACGCAGTTGTGCGTCATGTAGCCGAGCACGGTGAGCCTGTCGATGCCATGCGCGGCGATCCAGTCGGCCAGGTCGGTGCCGGCGAACGCGCTCGGCAGGCTCTTGACGATCAGGTGGTCGTGCCGGCGCTCGGCCACCACGGCGTGCAGCGCGGCGCCGTGCGATCCCGGGGCGAACAGCGGCGAGCCCGCGGGCGCGATGTTCTGCACCACCACCACCGGAATGCCGCTGCGCCGGGCCTCGTCGATCGCCTTGCCGATGTTGGGCAGCGACTGCCGCAGCGGCGGGTACTCGATGGTCAGCCCGCCGCTGACGTACTCGTTCTGCACGTCGATGACGACGAGCGCTCGGCGGGCAGGGTGCGGCACGTCGGACTCCTGGCTGTTGCGGTGGCGCCAGTGTCGCGGCGGCGCACCGCCTGCGGATGTCGCTCCGTCCGCGCCGCCGCTTCACCTGAAACGACGCCGATGTCCGCTGCGATGCCCGGGCGCGTCAGGCGTCGAGCGACGCGCCGCACTTCCAGCACTGCGTGAACGCGCCTTCGATCAGCTCGCCGCAGCCCTTGCACACCCAGCGCCGGAACGGCGGGTGGCGCAACTGGTGCAGCAGCGTACGCGCCGCGTCGAGCTGGTCGTCGTCGGCGATCCACACCTCGGGCAGCGCCTGGTCGGGCGGGATCTCGCCGGCGATGCTGCTGACGTAGGCGCGCTGCACGCTGACGTCGAAGCCGCCCTGGCGCAGCAGGTCGGCCCACAGCGTGGCGAGCGCGAGGTTGGGGGCCTGGATGACGCGTTTCATGGCGCTCAGCGCAGGGTCGAGCGCCGCAGCGCCGAGGTCATGATGCCGGCGACGATCAGGGCGAACGCCGCCAGGTGATACGGCTGCGGCCAGGTGCCGAGCACGGCGCCGGAGATCAGCGCGGTGAGCAGCGGCGTCAGGTTGGAGAACAGCGCCGCCATCGCCGGCCCGGCCTGCGCGACGCCGGTGCCCCACGCATAGTAGGCGATCAGCGACGGGCAGGTGGCCAGGTACACCAGCGCCAGCGCGAGCGGCCAGCCCCAACGGACGGGCTCGTCGTGGTCGGCCAGCACGGCGGCCTCGACCGCGGCGCCCGCGCCCGCCCACGCGATGCCGAACACCACCTGCGCGAGCAGGAATTCGGCCCAGTTCCACGGCGGCCGCGCGTCGCCGCGCATCGATGCCGGCGGCCTGGCCAGCAGCCAGCTGTACAGCGACCAGCAGAAGATCGCCACCAGGATCAGCAGGTCGCCGGGCACCAGGCGGATCTGCGCCAGTTGCAGCAGGTGGCCGCGCGTCAGCACCATCACCACGCCGGCCAGCGACAGCGCTGCTGCGGCCAAGTCGCGCCGGCCCGGCCGCACGTGGAAGAACAGCGCGCCGTTGAGCATCATCCACAGCGGCGAGCTGGCGGCGACCAGCGTCACGTTGAGCGGCGACGAGGTGCGCAGCGCCATGTACTGCAGCGCGTTGTACATGCCCACGCCGAGCAGGCCGAGCAGCGCCAGGTGCGGCCAGCGCTCGCGCACCTGGGCGCGCGCGACGGGGGTGGCGAACACGCGCCAGCCCAGCGGCAACAGCAACAGCAGCGCGCCGCCCCAGCGGATCAGGTTGAGCAGCACCGGCGGGGCGGTGCCGACCATCAAGCGGCCGATCACCGCGTTGCCGGCCCACATCAACGGCGGCAGCGTGAGCAGGAAGGCCAGGCGCGGGCTCAGGTGCATGAGCCGCATCATGCCTGCCGCGCTGCGCCGGCCGCGCGGTCGAAGCCCTTGGCCCCGCGCCGCCGCGGCCGATGGCGTACGCTTGCGCCCTCTCGAATCCGATCGATGTGAGGAGCGCGCATGGCCAAGACGATCCAGATCCAGCAGACCGGCGGCCCCGAGGTGATGCAGTTGGTCGACCTGCCGGTGGGCGAGCCCGGCCCCGGTGAGGTGCGCATCCGCCACAAGGCCTGCGGGCTCAACTTCATCGACGTCTACCAGCGCACCGGGCTGTACCCGTTCCCGCTGCCGCTGGCGATGGGCAACGAGGCGGCCGGCGTGATCGAGGCGGTGGGTGCCGGCGTCGCGCACCTCAAGGTGGGCGACCGCGCGGCCTATGCCGGCGGCGGCCCGGGCGCGTACTGCGAAGCGCGCGTGCTGAAGGCGATGGGCGTGTGCAAGCTGCCCGAGTCGATCTCGTTCGAAACCGGCGCTGCGATGATGCTCAAGGGCATGACGGTGGAGTACCTGCTCAAGCGCACGCTGCCGCAAGGCGGCCTGCAGGCCGGCGACCCTATCCTGTGGCACGCCGCGGCCGGCGGCGTGGGGCTGATCGCCTGCCAATGGGCCAAATCGCTCGGCTACCAGCTGATCGGCACCGCCGGCAGCGACGAGAAGTGCGAGCTGGCCAAGGCCAACGGCGCGGCGCACGTCATCAACTACCGCCGCGAGAACTTCGTCGAGCGCGTCAAGGCCATCACCGGCGGCAAGGGCGTCAAGGTGGTGTACGACTCGGTGGGCAAGGACACCTTCGAGGGCAGCCTCGACTGTCTGCGCCCGTTCGGCCTGCTGGCCAGCTTCGGCAACGCGTCGGGCCCGGTGCCGCCGTTCGCGCCCGGCATCCTGGGTGCCAAGGGCTCGCTGTACCTGACACGGCAGACGCTGTTCACGCACGCGTCGTCGCGCGAGAGCACGCAGGCGATGGCCGACGACCTGTTCTCGGTGGTGGCCAGCGGCGCGGTGAAGATCCACGTCGAACAGCGCTACCCGCTGGCCGACGCCGCGCAGGCGCACCGCGACCTCGAGTCGCGCAAGACCACCGGGTCGACCGTGCTGCTGCCTTGAGCGGCGCGCGCGTCGGCGCCGTCAGGGGCTGGCTCAAAGCGGCCATCGCGGCGGCTGCCTGGCTGGCGGCCGTGCTGCCGCCGGTTCACGCGCAGACCACGGGACAGTCCCCACTGCCGCGGCCGATCGACATCCCGGCCTGGTTCACGCCGAGCTTCCTCGACCTGCCCGACGAGCTGAAGGCCGCCAACCAGGACGGCAAGCGGCTGCTGCTGTACTTCGGCCAGGACGGCTGCCCGTACTGCCGCCGCCTGATGGAGGTGAATTTCAGCCAGCGCGCGATCGCCGACAAGACGCGCGCCAACTTCCGCGCCATCGCGCTCGACATCTGGGGTGATCTCGAGGTCACGTGGACCGACGGCCAGCGCACCACCGAGAAGCAGCTGGCCCGTCAACTGAAGGTGCAGTTCACGCCGACGCTGCTGTTCCTCGACGAGCGCGGTCGCGTCGACACGCGCCTGAACGGCTATTGGCCGCCGCACCGCTTCGATGCCGCGCTCGACTACGTGATCACGCCGCCGGCGCGCCGCAACGCCACGCTGGCCGAGTACCTCGAACGCCACGCCGGCGAGCCGGCGCGCGAGCAGCTCAACGACGAGCCGTTCCTGATGAAGCCGCCGTTCGACCTGCGCCGCAAGGCCGGCGGCAAGCCGCTGGCGGTGCTGTTCGAGACGCGCTCGTGCCGCGCCTGCGACGAGATGCACGCCGAGGGCTTTCAGCGCGCCGAGCTGCGCGCGCTGATCCCGCGCTTCGACGTGGCGCGCTTCGCGCTCGACGACTCCCGCGAGGTCACCACGCCGTCCGGACGCGGGATCGACGCCGCGTCGTGGGCGCGCGAGCTGAAGATCGACTACACGCCGACCGTGGTGTTCTTCGACGACGGCAACCGCGAGGTGTTCCGCTTCGAGGGCTACCTGCGGCCGTTCCACCTGAGCGGCGCGTTCGACTACGTGGCCAGCGGTGCCTACCGCACGCAGCCGGAGTTCCAGCGCTTCCTGCAGGCCAAGGCCGAGCGGCTGCGCGAGCAGGGGCAGACGGTCGACCTCTGGCGCTGAAGAGCGCGCATCGCCCGAAGGCCGGCGAGGCGTCGGCCCCCGCACGCGAGCATGACGCGCGGGCCGCCAGGCGCCACAATGCGCCCATGTACCACGACGCGTCGCGCCAGCTGCAGGACCGCTTCGACACGCGGCGGCTGGCCGACCGCCTGTCCGAGAAGCTGTCGCGCACGGCGTTCACCGATGAAGACCGCGCCTTCATCGACCGCCAGGCGATGTTCTTCTTCGCCACCGCCGACGCCGATGGCTGGCCCGAGTGCTCGTACAAGGGCGGGGTGCCGGGCTTCGTGCACGTGGTCGACGCGCAGACGCTGGCGTTCCCGAGCTACGACGGCAACGGCATGTTCCGCAGCCTGGGCAACGTGCTGGTGAATCCGCGCGTCGGCCTGCTGTTCATCGACTTCGAGCAGCCGCGCCGGCTGCGCGTGCAGGGCCGCGCGGCGCTGAGCTTCGACGCCGCCGACATCGCGGCCTGGCCCGGCGCGCAGTGCGCGGTGCAGGTGCGCGCCGAACGCATCTTTCCCAACTGCCCGCGCTACATCCACCGCATGCAGCGGCTCGAGATGTCGCCTTATGCGCCGTGCGAGGGGCACGATCCGCCGCCCGCGGCGTGGAAGCGCTTCGAGATGTTCCGCGACGTGCTGCCCAAGGGCGACCCCGCGGCCGATCCGCCTACCTGAGCGCGCTGCGCGCGCGTGGCCTGCATGAGCGCGCTGCGCGCGCAAGTCAAGTACCGTAGTCATCGCTTGCAAATGACGGCGTAAAGGTGCGGAACCGAACGCGGTGCGCGCCGGTCAAGTGGGCCATTGCAGTCGCACCCTCGGGAGTTCTCAGCGATGGACCACGTCAAGCTGCACCTGCTCGAATCGTTCCATGCCCACGGCTCGGACGGACAGACCTACAAGGTATTCGGCTACGAACGCATGGCGCGCGACGAATCGATGACGGCAGCGCTCGAGCACTGGCAGAGCACCGGTGTCAACGAGTACCGCCTTGCCGACGGCCGCTTCGTCGACGAGCGGGCCGATGGCTCGCTGCACATCGAGCGCAGCGACGTCAGGCTGACCCGCGCCTGAACACCGCCGCGCGGCCCGCGACGCGGGCCTAGGGAATCCTCGCGGTGACCCGTCGCTTGCCTGCGGCGGCCACGCCGTACGATCGGTGCATCGCACTCGAGGAGGTTCCTTCATGCCAACCGCCAACGCTCGCCGCACGCCAGCCTGGCTCGCCATTGCATTCGCCGCGGCCGCGCTGACGACCGTACCCGCGGCCGCCAAGACGCTCGTCTATTGCTCCGAAGGCTCGCCGGAGAACTTCACGCCCGCGCTCAACACCACCGGCACCAGCTTCGATGCGGCGCGGCCGGTATACGACAAGCTCACCGAGTTCACGCGCGGCAGCACCAGCGTGGAGCCCGGCCTGGCCGAGAGCTGGGACGTCAGCGACGGCGGCAAGACCATCACCTTCAAGCTGCGCAAGGGCGTCAAGTTCCACGGCGGCGTCAACGGCTTCACGCCGACGCGCGACTTCAACGCCGACGACGTGCTGTTCTCGTTCGAGCGGCAATGGAAACCGGAGCATCCGTACGCCAAGGTGTCCGGCGGCAAGTACGACTACTTCGCCGACATGGACATGCCCAAGCTGCTGGAGGCGATCGAGAAGGTCGACGCCAACACCGTGCGCATGAAGCTCAAGGAGCCGAACGCGCCGTTCCTGGCCAACCTGGCGATGGACTTCGCGTCGATCCACTCGGCCGAATATGCCGACTTCCTGGCCAAGGCCAACAAGAAGGAGCAGTTCGATCAGGTTCCGGTTGGCACCGGGCCGTTCAGCTTCGTCGCCTATCAGAAGGACGCGGTGATCCGCTACCGCGCCAACAAGGCGTACTGGGGCGAGAAGGCGCTGGTCGACGACCTGGTGTTCGCGATCACGCCCGACCCCACCGCGCGCTACAGCAAGCTCAAGGCCGGCGAGTGCCACTTCGTGATCGCGCCGCGGCCGGCCGATCTGCCGGAGATGCAGAAGGACCCGAGCCTGACGGTGATCAACCAGCCGGGGCTGAACATCGCGTACTGGGCCTTCAACACGCAAAAGCCGCCGTTCGACAAGAAAGAGGTGCGCCAGGCTTTCAGCATGGCGATCGACAAGGCAGCCATCATCCGCGACGTCTACCTTGGCGCCGGACAGGCGGCGAAGAACCTGATCCCGCCGACGCTGTGGTCGTACAACGACGCGGTGAAGGACTACCCGTACGACGTCGCCAAGGCGAAAGACATGCTGAGCAAGGCCGGCGTCAAGGCGCCGCTGGAGATCGACCTCTGGTACATGCCGGTGCAGCGGCCGTACAACCCGAATGCCAAGCGCATCGCCGAGATGATGCAGGCCGACCTGGCGAAGGTCGGCGTCAACGCCAAGCTCGTCACCTACGAGTGGGGCGAGTACCGCAAGCGCATGCAGCAGGGCGAGCACATCACCGGCATGCTCGGCTGGACCGGCGACAACGGCGACCCCGACAACTTCTTCTTCCTGCGCGGCTGCGCGGCGGCCCGCCCGGGTGGGCAGAACCTGTCGAAGTGGTGCAACAAGGCCTTCGACGAGCGCCTCGACAAGGCGCGCACGCTCACCGACCAGAAGGAGCGCGCCAAGCTGTACAGCGAGATGCAGGCGATCGAGCACGATGACGCGCCCGACATGAAGATCGCGCACTCGGTGGTCTACGAGGTGATGCGCAAGGAGGTCACCGGGTTCAAGCAGAGCCCGTTCGGCGCGCATCAGTTCAACGGGGTGGATGTGAAATGACTCCCCCCCGAAGCGGCCTGGCGGCCGCCTTCCCCCAAGGGGGGCGCCGCCGGCAGCCTGGCAAAGCCAGTTCCGCGGCGGCCGCTTGACGACGTCGCGCCTGCGCCGCTGCGCGGCGAGGCTGCGACGGCCGAGTTGATCCTCGATGCTGCGCTACCTGCTGCGCCGGCTGGCGCTGACGATCCCGACGTTCGTCGCGCTGATGTTCGTCACCTTCGTCGCGATCCGGCTGGTGCCCGGCGATCCGGTCGAGGTGCGGGTCGGCGAGCGTGGCATTTCGCCGGAGCGGCTGGCGCAGTTTCGCCACGAGCTCGGGCTCGACCAGCCGGTGTGGAAGCAGTTCGTCGACTACATGGGGCAGCTGCTGCACGGCGAATTCGGCGTGTCGCTGGCCACCAACCAGAAGGTGCTGACGGAGTTCCTGGCGCTGTTCCCGGCCACGATCGAGCTCTCGCTGGCGGCGATGCTGTTCGCGGTGGTGATCGGCCTGCCGGCCGGCACCATCGCGGCGGCGCGCCGCGGCAGCGCCTACGACCAGGCGCTGATGGGGCTGTCGGTCACCGGCTACTCGATGCCGATCTTCTGGTGGGGCCTGCTGCTGATCATGTTCGTCGGCGAGCGCTGGGGCTTGACGCCGGTGTCGGGCCGCATCGACCTCATCAAGTACTACTTCGAGCCGGTGACCGGCTTCATGACGATCGATGCCTGGCTGTCGGGCCAGCCTGGCGCGCTGAAGGACGCGTTGCACCACCTGGTGCTGCCGGCGATCGTGCTCGGCACGATCCCGCTGGCGGTGATCGCGCGCATGACGCGCTCGTCGATGCTCGAGGTGCTCGGCGAGGACTACGTGCGCACCGCGCGCGCCAAGGGCCTGGCACCGTGGCGGGTGATCGGACTGCACGGCCTGCGCAACGCGCTGATTCCGGTGGTGACGATCATCGGCTTGCAGGTCGGCGGCCTGATGGCCGGCGCCGTGCTGACCGAGACGATCTTCTCGTGGCCGGGCGTCGGCAAGTGGCTGATCGAGTCGATCGCGCGCCGCGACTATCCGGCGCTGCAGGGCGGGGTGATGCTGATCTCGACCATCGTGATCGTGGTCAACCTGATGGTCGATCTCACGTACGGCCTGATCAACCCGCGCATCCGCCATGGCTGACATTGCCCACCCCCGAAGCGGCCTCGCGGCCGCTCCCCCCTCGAGGGGGCGACACGGGCGGACCGGCGGAGCCGGATCCGCGGTGTCCACGTGGGGACGCGCCACTGGGGTGGCGCGATTGGAGTTGTGAGATATGCCATCTCAGATTGCCGTGGTTGAGGCTGAGGCCAGCACCTCCGTGCCACCGTCGCCGCTGCGTGCGTTCTGGGCTGCCTACACGGAGAACCGCGGTGCGGTGATCGGCTTGGGCATCGTGGCGGTGATCGTGCTGTTGGCGATCTTCGCCGACGTCATCGCGCCGTACTCGCCGAACGAGCAGTTCCGCGACGCGGTGCGGGTGGCCCCAGCGTGGGCCGACGGCGGCTCGATGCGCTTCGTCCTCGGCACCGACAGCCTCGGGCGCGACATGCTGTCGCGGCTGATCCACGGCGCGCGCATCTCGCTGTTCATCGGGCTGTCGGTGATGAGCGTGTCGTTCGTGATCGGCGGGCTGCTGGGCCTGGCTTGCGTGTCCTTCGAGGGGGCGCTCGGCAACGCGATCGACGTCGCGATCACGCGTGTGATGGACCTGATCATGGCGGTGCCGAGCCTGGTGCTGGCGATCCTGGTGGTGGCGGTGCTGGGGCCGAGCCTCGCCAACACGATCGTCGCGGTGACGATCGTCTACCTCCCGCGCTACGTGCGGCTGCTGCGCGCCGCCGCGCTGGCCGAGCTCGGCAAGGACTACGTCACCGCCGCGCGCGTGGCCGGCGTCGGCCCGTGGCGGCTGATGTTCGTGACCGTGCTGCCCAACTGCCTGG
The DNA here is from genome assembly GCA_035499355.1 of Burkholderiaceae bacterium. Lineage (GTDB taxonomy): Bacteria > Pseudomonadota > Gammaproteobacteria > Burkholderiales > Burkholderiaceae_C > JAEUPI01. Next base: position 18,617 of record DATJYZ010000151.1, read on the forward strand.
CGCCGCTGATCGTGCAAGCGGCGCTCGGCGTGAGCGATGCGATCCTGGAGGCCGCGGCGCTGGGCTTTCTGGGCCTCGGCGCGCAACCGCCGACCGCCGAGTGGGGCACCATGCTGGCCGACGCGCGCGAGTTCATCCGCAGTAACCCGTGGCTGGTGACGCTGCCGGGGCTGGCGATCCTGGTCACCGTGGTGTCGATCAACCTCGCCGGCGATGGGTTGCGCGATGCGCTGGATCCGAAGATGAGGCGATCATGATGGCTCACGGCGTGAGAGCCCACCGGTCTCGGCCGGCAGCCGAGCTACGTTCATTTGCGGCCCCAATTGAAAGTAGCCAAAGCAAAGGGGCTAATACGATTTGGCTCGCTGACATGGCAAGAACCCACGAACAACATGGGTTCGGTTCGACGCACCGACTTTCGCGGACGCATCGTATCCGCGGCCAGCGGGTGTTTGAGTTGAGCCGATCTCGTGCGTGGGTTGCAGCCATGGAAACCGGTCAGATCGGTGTTCAGGCTCTTCTCTTTGGTTGCTTTCTCTTGAGCCAGCAAGAGAAGGTGACCGCCGGCGGGGTGCGACCCGCGGGCTCCCACGCAGTGAGCACCCCATCATGACCGCGCTGCTCGACGTGCGCGGTCTCAGCGTCTCGTTCGCCACGCGCGCGGGTCCGTTCAAGGCGGTCGACCACATCGACATCGTGGTCGAGCGCGACGAGGTGCTGGCCATCGTCGGCGAATCGGGCTCGGGCAAGTCGGTGGCGATGCTGGCGATCATGGGCCTGCTGCCGTGGGTGGCCAGCGTGAGCAGCGAGCGCATGGCGTTCGACGGCCGCGACCTGACGACGCTCACGCCCAGGCGGCGGCGCGAGCTGATCGGCCGCGACATCGCGATGGTGTTCCAGGAGCCGATGACCTCGCTCAATCCGTGCTTCACGGTCGGCTGGCAGATCGGCGAGGCGCTGTCGACGCACTTGAAGCTCGAGCGCCGTGCGCGCCGCGCGCGCGTGGTCGAACTGCTCGAGCAGGTGGGTATTCCCGATGCGCCGCGCCGCACGTCGGCGTTTCCGCACCAGCTGTCGGGCGGCATGAACCAGCGCGTGATGATCGCGATGGCGCTGGCGTGCCGGCCGCGGCTGCTGATCGCCGACGAGCCGACCACCGCGCTCGACGTGACGATCCAGGCGCAGATCCTGGAGCTGCTGACGCAACTGCGGCGCGAGCACGGCATGTCGCTGGTGCTGATCACGCACGACCTCGGCGTGGTGGCCGAGACGGCCGACCGCGTGATCGTGCAGTATGGCGGCCGCCAGGTGGAAACGCAGCGGGCCGAAGCGCTGTTCGCGCAGCCGCACCATCCGTACACCGCCGCGCTGCTCGCGGCGCTGCCCGAACGGGCGCCGCGCCGGCGGCTGGCGGCGATTCCCGGGGTGGTGCCGGGGCAGTGGGATCGCCGCGTCGGCTGCGTGTTCGCGCCACGCTGCGGGTTCGCGAGCGACCTTTGCCGCAGTGTCGAACCGGCGCATGCCGCTGCGACGCTCGGCCGCGCGCTGTGCCACACGCCGCTGGTCGACGGCGTGCCGAGCGCACGGCCGAAGGTGGCTGCATGAACGCCAGCGGCGCGTCGGCCCTGCCGGTGATGCAGGCGGTGGCGCTGCACCGCCACTACCGCGCGCGGCGCGGCCTGCTGGGGCCGGCGCTGCCGGTGCTCGCGCTGAACGGCGTGTCGTTCACGCTCGAAGCCGGGCGCACACTGGCGGTGGTGGGCGAATCGGGCTGCGGCAAGTCGACGCTGGCGCGCGTGCTGACGATGGTCGAGCCGCCGACGTCGGGGCGGCTGCTGCTCGACGGCGTCGACGTCGCGACGGCCGACGCGGCAACGCGGCGGCGGCTGCGGCCGCAGGTGCAGATCGTGTTCCAGAACCCGTACGGCTCGCTCAACCCACGCCACACGGTGGGCGCGGCGCTGCAGGAGCCGCTGGCGGCACAGGGCGTCGGCGACGCCGCATCGCGCGCGCACGCCGCGCGCGAGATGCTGCGCAAGGTGGGCCTGCGCGACGAGCACTTCGGCCGTTACCCGCACATGTTCTCCGGCGGGCAACGGCAGCGCATCGCGATCGCGCGCGCACTGGTGCTCAAGCCTCGCGTGCTGGTGCTCGACGAGCCGGTGTCGGCGCTCGACGTGTCGATCCGCGCGCAGGTGCTCAACCTGCTCGACGAGCTGCAGGCCGAGCTGGGCGTGGCCTACGTGTTCATCTCGCACGACCTGAGCGTCGTGCGCCACGTCGCTGACGACGTGATGGTGATGTACCTCGGCCGTGTCGTCGAGCACGGGCCACGCGGCGCGATCTTCGACTCGCCGCAGCATCCGTACACGCGCGCGCTGCTGTCGGCGACGCCGACCGTCGACGCGGCGTCTCGGCGCGAGCGCATCATCCTGCAGGGCGAACTGCCGTCGCCGTTGAATCCACCGGCCGGTTGTGCGTTCCACACCCGCTGCCCGATCGCGATGCCGCTGTGCCGCGATCAGGTGCCGATGCTGGCGCTGCACGCGCAGCGGCAGGCAGCCTGTCACGCGCTGGGCGACATCGCCGCGGTTGCCGCGGGCTGAGGGCCGGGTGGGCCCGTAAGATCGGCCGGCCTGCCGCGAGCGTGTCGCGACACGGGCACGAAGAGGGCGCATGGATCCGTTGTCCAAGCTCAACCGGTTGACGCGGTCGCACGGTGAACTGCGGCCGGGCACCGGCATGGTCTCGGGCGTGATCGCGCTGGTGCTGGCGGTGCTGTGCCTGCTCGGCGTGCTGGCGTTCCACTTCCCGCAGTACCTGACGACGCCGCAGTTGCGCCAGCAATACAGCGTGGAGTTCATGCGCGGGCTGCTGTACTGGTCGATGGTGCTCGCCGGCGGCATCGCGCTCTACAACATCGTGCGCGGCCGTGCACGCTGGCTGGCGCTGGCGGCGTTTGCGCTGATCGCGCTGGCCGCGCTGCTCGGCGGCCACAAGGTGCCGGTGAACGACTTTCCGGATCACACGCCGTACATCGGCCTGGACTGGTTCGTGCTCGACCTGCTCGGTTCGTCGCTGATCTTCATCTTCATCGAGAAGCTGTTCGCGCTGCGCCGCGAGCAGCCGGTGTTCCGCCCCGAATGGCAGACCGACCTGCAGTACTTCATCGTCAACCACATGGTGATCGGCTTCATGCTGCTGGCCACCAACCTCGCCGTGCACCAGCTGTTCGGCTGGGCCGCCAACGACGGCATCCGCGGCTGGGTGGCGAATCTCAACTTCTTCGTGGCGCTGTTCGGGGTCGTGCTGGTGGCCGACCTGGTGCAGTACTGGACGCACCGCGCTTACCACCAGGTGCCGTGGCTGTGGCGGCTGCATGCGGTGCACCACAGCGTCAAGAGCATGGACTGGCTGGCCGGCTCGCGACAACACCTGGTGGAGGTGCTGATCACGCGCACGCTGATGCTGGCGTCGATCTACCTGCTCGGCTTCGCGAAGGAGGTGATCGACGCCTACATCGTGATCGTCGGCTTCCAGGCGGTGTTCAACCACGCCAACGTCAGCGTGCGGCTGGGGCCGCTGCGGCACCTGATCGTGACGCCCAACTTCCACCATTGGCACCATGCGCAGGACGCGGAGGCGCTCGACCGCAACTACGCGGCGCATTTCGCGTTCCTCGATCACCTGTTCGGCACCGCGGTGAAGTCCGATCGGCAGTGGCCCGCGCGCTACGGCGTGCTCGGCGACTACGTGCCCGATGGTTTCGTCCGGCAGCTGGTGTTCCCGTTCGTCTGGAAGCGCTAGTCCGCCGCTGCCGGCGCGCTCAGAAGGCCGCCTGCAAGCGCAGTGCGCGGCCCCAGGCCGCTGCCGCTGCGCAGACGCCTTCGAGCAGCCGCTCGACCTGCGCGCTGCGCGGCTCGCCCGACAGGCACCAGTGGCAGAAGTGCTCGCAGTTGTTGCTGGCGATGCGATAGCGGTCTTCGCCCAACCGCGAGCGGGCGCGCGCCGCCACCTCGGCCGGGGCGAAGCGCCGCGTCCCTTCGTTCAGCGCGGTGACGCCGTGGCCGTCGGCGAATTGCGCCAGCGACACTTCCTCCACCGGCCGGCAGCTGAATACGGCGCGCGACCAGCCGGCGTAGTGCACCACCCGGCCACCGCCGACGTAGATGCCGTGGTGGGTGTAGCCGCGGCGCGGGGTGACGAGGTGCGCACCGAGCGCGAACGGCTCGCGCGCGGCCGCCGGCGGCGAGGCCGGCGCGGCGGGGCGGGGCGTGGCGTTCATGGTCGCAGGCTCGGGTGGTGGGCATGGCGTGGCGCCATTGCACCGGGAGCGCGGCGCCGCGAAAAGTCGGTGCGTGTCCGAGCGGGGGCGCTCCCAGTTAGGGATACCCCAGCGCTGAGCTGCCGAGCCGGCGCCGAGCTACGGCAGCTTCAGCACCTCGTCGATGCGGCGCGACGCGCCGCGGCCTGTGCTGCCGGTCACGGCCACCGACGGGCCGGCGCCCACCATGCGCTCGAAGGCGCTGCGCACCGCGGCGGCCGACAGCGCGCGCACCTGCTGCAGCCGCTCGGCGACGCCGCGCGCGCGCTGCAACGCGAACAGGTCGAGCGCGGCGTCTTCCAGGCGCTGCGCCAGGCGCTCGTCGTGGCGCAGCAACCGCACGATCACCTGGTTGCGTGCGCGTTCGAGGTCGACCGCGTCGACACGCTCGGTCAAGCCGCGCATCAGGCCGGTCACCTGGCCGAGCACGACCGGCATGTGCTCCGGCGCGAAAGAGGCTTCGATCGCCAGCTGCCCGCCGAACTCGAAGCGATCGGCGTTGCACGCGGCGTGGTAAACGAGGCCGCGCTTCTCGCGCAACTCGGCCAGCAGCGGCGAGCTCATGCCGTCGCCGAGCACCGCGGCGGCGACGTCGACCGCGACGTCGGGCTCGGCGCGGCCGGCGATCGGGTAGCCCATCACCAGGTGCATCTGGCGGCCGACGTCCATGTGTTTGACGCGCGTGCCGCCTTCGTAGGCCGCGCCGGGCAGGGCGTTGGGCGCTCCGCGCGGCATGTCGCCGAACGCCGCGTCGGCGGCGCGCAGCACGGCGTCGGCATCGATGCCACCGGCCGCCGCCACGACGACGTTGGCACCGGTGTAGTGCTGCTGCACGTGCGCGGCCAGCTGCTCGCGCGTGCAGCGCTCGATGACGCGGCGCTGGCCGATCACCGGCTGCGCCGCCGGGTGCGTGGCCCAGCAGGCGTGGTCGAACAGCTGGTACGCTACGGTGACCGGGTCGTCCTCGACCTCGGCCACCTCCTGCAGCAGCACCTCGCGCTCGCGCGCCAGTTCGTCGTCGGGGAAAGTGGCGTGGCGCACGATGTCGGCCAGCATCGCGACGAAGCGCGGCGCGTGCTCGCCGAGGCCGCGCATGTGGTACGCGGTGTGGTCCTTGTCGGTGTGCGCGTTGACCTCGGCGCCGAGCGCCTCGGCGTCGAGGTTCACGCGGTGGGCGTCGCGCTCGCGCGTGCCCTTGAACGCCATGTGCTCGAGCACGTGGCCGATGCCATTGAGGGCACGGCTCTCGTGCGCGCTGCCGACGCGCACGAACACGCTGACGGCGCCGGTGAGCAGATGCGGCCGTGACAGCGCGACCACGCGCACGCCGTTGGCCAGCGTGTGCAGCAGCGGGGCATCGGTCTCCATGCGGCCGCACGGTACACGAAACGCATGGCCGGGCGTCCGCCGCCCGCCGCGCGGCGGCCTACAGAGCGGCGCCACCGGAATGCAGATCTCGCACTCGAACGCGCCGCTCGCGGCGTCGTAGTCCGCATCGGGCGGGCAGTGCTCGAAGCACGGCCGGCCGTCGAGCTGCAGCCGGCTCGCGGGCAGCCAGTCGCGCAGCAGGCGGGTCCACGCCTGCTGGATCTGCGCCGCGGTGCCCTTCAATGGCATCACCGCGTAGCGGCCGCCGGGCAGCGTGGTCAGCAGCGCGGCGCCCGAGGGCGTGTAGTCGTCGGGCACCTCGACGCCCCAGCCGGCGGCATCTTCATCGAGGGATCGGCCCCCGGGCGCAGCGCCCTGCGCGGGTACCATCGACGGTTCCTGCCGATCTGGAGCCGTTGAATGCGCTGTTGTGTCTCTCTCGTTCGCCGCACGGCCCTGACGCTGGCGCTCGGGCTGGCGGCGAGCACCGTGTTCGCGCAAGCGGCCAGCACACCGCGTGCCACCACGGCGCGGCCCGCGCCGGGCAAGGCGCCGGCCGTGCCTTGGCCGACCACGCCGCTGAAGATCCTGGTCGGCTTTCCGCCGGGCTCGACGCCCGATGTCGCGGCGCGCATCCTGGCCGACGGCCTGGCCAAGAGCCTCAACCAGAACGTCATCGTCGACAACCGGCCCGGCGCGTCGGGCAACATCGCTGCCGACCTGGTGGCCAAGGCCACCGACGATCACACGCTGGGATTGGTGATCAACGGCAACTTGTCGTCGGCCAAGCTGTTGAACCCGAAGCTGCCGTTCGACCCGGCCAAGGACTTCGCGCTGCTGTCGTTGGTGGCCAACGCGCCGCTGGTGCTGGTGACGCAGCCCGACAAGCCGTCGGGTGCCGACTTCTTCCTCGCCGCGCGCAACGCCGGCGAAAAGTGGAACTACGGCTCGGTGGGCATCGGCTCGGCGGGCCACCTCGGCGTCGAGCTGCTGAAGAGCCGCGCCGGCAACTTCGCTGCGGTGCACGTGCCGTACCAGGGCAACCCGCAGGTGATCACCGCGCTGCTGGCGGGCGACATCCAGATGGCGCTCATTCCACCGGGGCTCGCGCTGCCGCAGATCCGCGCCGGCAAGCTGAAGGCGGTGGGGCTCACGACCAGCCGCAGCACGCTGGCGCCCGACATCGCGCCGCTGTCCGAGGCGGGGGTGCGCGGCTTCGACATGGACGTGTTCGTCGCGCTGGTGGCGCCGGCGTCGCTGCCGGCGGCCGTGCAGGCCCGCCTCGCCGACGAGGCATCGGCGATCGCGCGCTCGCCCGAGATGCGGCAGCGCTTCTTCAACGCCGGATGGACGCCGGTCGGCGGCTCGCCCGACGCGCTGCGCACGCGCATGAGGAACGAAACCAACCTGCTCGGCGGCATCATCATGATGCGCGGCATCAAGGCGGAGTGACGCGCCCGACGATGGCGAGGGCACCGTCGTGAACGCCGCCGCATCGGCAGGCATCGACGAGCCGGCGCGGCGCGTGCCGCTGCTGGCCGAGGCCGATGTGGTGGTGGTCGGCGGCGGGCCCGCGGGCATCGCGGCCGCCGCGTGCGCGGCCCGCCACGGCGCGCGCACGCTGCTGATCGAGCGCTACGGCTTCCTCGGCGGCATGGGCACCGCCGGCGGCGTCACCAACTTCGCCGGCCTCTACGGCAAGCGCGACGGCGAGACGGTGCAGCTGGTACACGGCGTGGTCGACGAACTGCTCGAGCGCATCGATGCATTCGGCGGCCTCAACGCGCCGCAGGACGGCCTGCAAGGCCGCATCCGCGTGCGCTCGTACGACATTCCGGCGTACAAGTGCGCAGCCGACCAGCTGATGCAGGCGGCCGGCGTGCGGCTGCTGTTTCACGCCTGGCTGGCGGGCGCCGTGTGCGACGCCACCAGGCACCTGAGCGCTGCCATCGTCGAGACCAAATCGGGCCGCGGCGCGATCCGCGCGCAGTGGTTCATCGACGCGTCGGGCGATGCCGACCTCGCGCACCACGCAGGCGTGCCGTACGAGCTGGGCGACGGACACGGCGACGCGCTGTACCCGTCGACGATGTTTCGCGTCGGCGGCGTCGATGCCGAGCGCGCGCTGGCAGCGGTCGGCACCTTCGGCGCCATCGATGCGCTGATGCGCAACGCTGCGGGCCGCTATGACTTCCCGCGCGATGGCGCGATCGTGCGGCCGCAGCGCAACCGCAGCGAGTGGCGCGTCAACGTCACGCAGGTGGCCAACGCGCAGGGGCGCGCGGTGGACGCCACCGACGCCTGGCAGCTCAGCGCCGGCGAGGTCGAGGGTCGCCGCCAGGTGATCGAGTACCTGCGCTTTCTGCGCGCCGAGGTGCCGGGCTTCGAGCGCGCGGAGCTGATCGACGTCGGCACGCAGCTCGGCGTGCGCGAGACCCGTCGCATCCAGGGGGCCTACCGCCTGAGCGGCGACGACGTGCTGAACGGTGCGCGCTTCGACGATGCGATCGGACTCAACGCGTGGCCGATCGAGCGCCACGCGCCGGGGCGCGTGGAGTGGGCGTTTGCGCGCGACCCGCGCAACGCCTTCAACCAGCTGCCGTGGCGGATGCTGCTGCCGCAGCGCGTGTCGGGCCTGCTGGTGGCCGGGCGCTGCGCGTCGATGGCGCACGAGGGCCAGTCGGCGGCGCGCGCCAGTGGCGCGTGTTTCGTCATGGGACAGGCGGCCGGCACGGCCGCGGCGCTGTTGTGCAACGACCCCCGCACCGGCGATCGCCTGGTGCCGGTGTTGCAGCAGGCGCTGCGGCGCGATGGCGTGGACCTGGGCTGCTGAGGCCCTCGAGGATCGCAACGATCGATCTGCAACGCAAGGACAAGACCGCGCGGGTCACCGACGGCGGGTCGCGTCGCTATCAGTTCTGAAACGCGTGCGCGCGGGCATCAAGCCCGCTGGAGGCGCGCCGCCGTCACGACAGCCACAGCAGCGCCAGCGCGATCAACGCCGGCAGCGCCTGCACGACGAGGATCTTGCGGCTGGCGGTGGCCGCGCCGTAGAGGCCGGCGATGAGGACACACAGCAGGAAGAACACCTTCACCGCGGTGCCCGCCGCGCCGAGGCTCAGACCCCACAGCAGGCCGGCGGCGAGAAAGCCGTTGTACAGCCCCTGGTTGGCGGCCAGCACCTTGCTCGCCGCGGCGGCCTCGGGCGTGTGGCCGAAGGCGCGCAGGCCGGCGGGCTTGTCCCACAGGAACATCTCGAGCACCAGGAAGTACAGGTGCAGCAACGCGACCAGGGCGACGACGACGTTGGCGGCGATCGACATGCGTGTGCTCCGGCTTGGAGGGCGTGCGTGCTAGCGTTGCGGTGCCGATGCGGGCGCAGCGGCTGGCTTGAGTTCCTTCTTCAGCGCCGCGCACTGCTGGTCGAGGCGGTGCTGGACGTCGCTGGCCGCTCCGCTCTTGGCCAGCGTCTGCTGGGCGCGGCGACGCTCGCTCTTGTAGGGCGCGCTCTTGCGCGTGTCGTCGAGTTGCTTGCGCAGGTCGTCGTCGAGTTTCAGGCGATACAGGCTCGCGTAGACGTCGTCGCGGTGGCCCTTCATCGCGGGATCGCGCTTCTCGCACTGCGCGTAGCCGTTGTCGAACTGCGCCAGCGACTTCGAGCGTGGCGGCGGCGCGCCCCACGCCGCCGTCGCGGCCAGCACGAGCGTCAACGACACGAAGGCACACCAGTTCGTCATGCAGTCTCCCTTGTGGCCGACGGATTGTGTCGCAGCTGCATCGTGCACTCAGAACGGCATCTCGAAGCGCTGCCCGCGCACGAGCAACACGGCCGAGCGCGGGCGGATCTGCTCGACCACCAGGTCGTCGCCGATCGCATCGCCTTCGCGCATCACCTGGCCGTTGAGGATCACCATGCGCTGCGCCGCCACCTCCGAGTAGACCGAGCCGCCGAACGCCAGCGGCGGCACCCTGGCACGGATGTCGGCGGGCAACTCGGCCAGGCTGCGCAACTTCGGTTCAGGCGCGGCGGCGGGGCCGGTGGCCACTGCGGGCGTCGCGGCAACAGGGGTGGTACCCGGCGCGGCCGCGGCCTTCGTGGCGTTGGCAGCGCCTGCCTTCGTCGCCGGGTGTTCCGTCGCGGCCGCCGGCGGACCATGCGGTTCCAACTTCGGCGGTGGCTTGGCGACCACGGCCGCGGCCTTGGGCAGGGGCGTGTGCTCGGGGGTTGCAACCGGTGCCGTGACATGGGCCGCCGGCTCCGCGGCTGCCGCCGGGGCCGCAGCGGGTGGCGCTTGCGGGGCCTCCGCGGTCGGCGTCACGCTGCCGGTCGCCGCGGCGCGGGCACCCGTCGGCTCGTCGCCTGCCGCGTCGCCCGACCACCAACGCCACAACCCGACGAGCAGCAACGCCGCGCCGAGGCCCAGTGCGACCCACCTCCACACCCGGCTGGGCGGCGTGCTCTGTTCTTCGGCCGGCAGCACCGGCACCGGCTGCGCGTGCAGGCCAGGCACGCGGCGCTTGCGTTCGCGTTCGGTCTCCGCGCGGCGCAGGGCTTCGAGGATGTACGACATGACCGTGCTAACGCGAAGCCGACGGCGCGGCGGGCTTGCCGCGCGAGGTGGGGTTGGCCGTGGCGCGCACCGGCGTCGCCGCGGCCGAGGCTGCAGCAACGGGCACGGTGGCGCTCGCCGGCGCGGACGCGGCGGCAGCGGCCGAGGCCGCCGCCGCGCTGGCCGCCGCGGCCTGTGCCGCGCTGGCCGCCGACGCGGTGGCGGTAGCCTGCTCGGCGGCTTGTGAGCGGCGTTGCGCACCACTGAACCACAAGCCGGCGGCGGCAAGCACGACGACGCCGAGCGCACCGCCAGCGGCGGCCAACGCGATGCGGCGGTGCGGCCACCGCCTTGCGGAGCCACGGCGGTCGAACACCTCGCCGGCAGCCTTGTCGACAATCGCCCGGTCGACGCGCTGCCGTCCACTGGCGTATGCGCCGAGCAGCGCGCGGTCGCACAGCAGGTTGATGCGCCGCGGCACGCCGCGGGTCAGCTCGAAGATGCGATGCCGCGCCTCGCGGTCGAACGGAATCAACCCGTTGAGACCGGCCACCGAGAGCCGGTGCTTGATGTAGTGCGCGGTCTCCTCCTCGGCGAGCGGGTCGAGGTGGAAGCGCGCGACCACGCGCTGCGCCAGCTGCTCCAGCTCCGGCTTGAGCAGCATGTCGCGCAATTCGGGCTGGCCGATCAGGATGATCTGCAGCAGCTTGCGCTCGTTGGTCTCCAGGTTGGTCAACAGGCGCAACTGCTCGAGCACGTCGATCGACAGGTTCTGCGCCTCGTCGATGATGAGCACGCTGTTCTGCCCGGCCGCGTGCGTGCGCAGCAGGTACTCGTTGAGCGCATCGACATGGTCCTTCAGCGTCGCGTCGCCGGTGCCGCGCGCGTGCACCGGGATGCGGAACTCCTCGCACACCGACTGCAGCAGCTCCAGCGCGGTCAGCTTGGGGTTGAAGATGTAGGCGACGTTGCAGCGCTTGGGCACCTGTTCGAGGAAGCAGCGGCACACCGTGGTCTTGCCGGCACCGATCTCGCCGGTCAACAGCACGAAGCCGCCGCCGCCACGCACGCCGTACAGCAGATGGGCCAGCGCCTCGCGGTGACGCTCGCTCATGAACAGGTACCGCGGGTCCGGCGCGATCGAGAACGGCTCGCGCTTGAGACCGAAGTGGGCGGCGTACATGGCGGGAAGGATACTGTGCCGCGGTGAACCCCCGCCCGCGGGCATTCCGCGGTTGCGTTCGCGTGCCGCCGCGCCCCCGGGCCTGACACCGGCTTCGAGTGGGCGTTCCGCAGAGCGTGGCAAACGCACGGTGTGAATTGTTCGCGCAGGCTTTGTGGCCGAAGGGTGGTTGCCCGGCACTCGCCAACAGTTGCACGGCACACGCTGAGTCGCGGGTATGCATGCGACCGACATCCCGCGTACAACTCGCATCGCATTAACGCCAGTTAAGGGAGCGTCGAAATGACCAGGAAAGTTCAACCGGCCCAGGGCGGCTCGCGGCTCGGCTTGAAGCTGATCCTGCCGATGGTGCTGTTCGCCGGCGGCCTCGGCGCCGCGACCTGGTGGCTCAGCGAGTCGCTGGTGCTGCGGCAGACCGTCAGCGAGGGCCGCACCGTGGCCGACATGGTGGAGAACATCGGCAAGTGGGCGTCGCAGTACGGTGGCGTGCATGTGCGCACGATCGGCGCCAACGCCAAGATCCCCGGCAACTTCCTGACCCGCTCGGTCTACTCGGTGTCGGGTGTCGACGGCCAGGTGCTGCAGGGCGCGAAGGTCGAGAACGCGGTGGCCGAGCGCACGGCGCTCGAGCGCGTCGAGGCGTACCACTGGAAGAATCCGGCGCTGATCCAGCGCGAGGTGGCCGACGTCATCACCGCATCGGGCAGCAAGGCGCGCTACCGCCTGACCGCGCGCACGGTGCTCAACAAGAACAACGCACCCGACGGGTTCGAGCGCGAGGCGCTCGACGCGCTGCAGACCGCGGCCAACGTCAAGGCCGATGGGGCCAACGCGCAGGAGTACTGGCGCGTCAGCGGCGCGCGCCTGCTGTACGCGCGATCGGTGGTCGCCCAGCAGAGCTGCCTGCGCTGCCACGACAACCCGGACAACGCACCGGAGTTCATCCGCACCAACGCGCAATTCAACGGCGGCGGCGGCTACGGCTACGTGGCGGGCAAGCCGGCGGGCCTGATCAGCGTCTCGGTGCCGCTGGTCAGCATGGAGACGGCGGTGGTGCAGAGCGTGCTGCCGCAGGTGTGGGCCGCGCTCGGCCTGGCCGGCATCGGCGCGCTGTGGATGCTGATGATGGCCCTGCGTCGGCGCGCCTGAGCGCGACTGCGCACGATAGATCGATGCGGCGCCTTCGGCGCCGCATCGCCTTTCAGGCGCGCTCAGTGCAGCTTCTTGTTGCGCCGCGCCGCGCGCTCGATGGCCTCGCGCGCCTCGCGCTGCGCATCGGTGCTGCTGATGCGCGGACGGTGCCGCAGGCGCGCGAACGCGTCACGGACCCACCACCATCCGCGCTGCGCCGCGCGATCGACGCGCGAACGCAGCCGCCGCGGCAGCAGCATGCGCACCAGCATCGCCATGCACATGAGCAGGATGACCGCTGCGAAAGACTTTTCCATGAACGAGCCTTGGGGCTGGCGCCAGGATGCCGCCGTGAGCGCAGCCCAGAGTCTGCCCCATCCAGGGGCGGTGTAGGGCCACGCCAGCGGGTGAACGGCGGCCTGGTACGGCCTATGTCCCAGCGACCAACGCGATGCCGACGACGACCAGTGCCGTGCCCGCGATTCGGGCGGGACTGACCGCTTCCCCCAGGAAGGCGATGCCGAACACCATCGTGAGCAGAAATCCGATGCCGACGAACGGGTAAGCCTGTCCGACGTCCATCTGAGCCAGTACGCCGAGCCACAGCACGGCACCGAGCCCGTAGGTCAGGAGCCCGAGCCAGACGATCGGGCTGCGGGCGGCCGCCAGGACCGACGACACCAAACCCACGCGCAACGCTTGCTGCACCGCCGGAGCCG
>DATJYZ010000152.1:0-4925 GCA_035499355.1 Burkholderiaceae bacterium
CTGCGTGCAACGACGCACCGACAAGCGAAACGCCTGACGCTCGCCCTTCCAGAACGAGCGGCGACCGAATGGGCGCAAGTGCCTGGCCCATTCACCCGAGACCGTCAACTGGTTGTGCCTCTTGTGCGCCACGATGTGCCCGCCACTCAAGCCGCCTCGGCATGCAGCCGCACGCCAAGCGCCCGCGCCACTTTGAGCACCGTGGCAAAACTCGGGTTGCCATCTTCGCTCAGCGCTCGGTATAGACTCTCACGGCTCAAGCCTGCGTCGCGTGCCACCTGCGCCATCCCCTTGGCGCGCGCGATGTCGCCCAGCGTCCGGGCGATGCCTGCCGCATCGTCGGGCGCTTCGGCCAGCCACGCGTCGAGGTAGGCCGCCATCTCTTCGGGCGTGCGCAGCTGCTCGGCCACGTCATAGGGCACGGTCTTCGTCTTGCTCACTGCCTTTGCCTTGGCTGCCTTGCTTGCGGCGGTTCTGGCCATGTCGATGGTTCCTACAAATGCTCGGCCAACGGGGTTGCCGTGTGCCAACCGGTCCACCCGCACCTCAATGCAGGCACGCGCCGAGCGCTCCTTGAGGGCATTGATCCAGTCGCGGTAGGCCTCGGTCATCAACACCCGCATCCGGCGCATTGTGTAGCCTATGGGCTACATCGGTCAAGGGCATCGTTCACCCGGGACGATGAGGCAACCTCCCCGCGACGAGCATCCCCAACACATTGATCCCCGCCGCCACCCACACCGTGGACGCATAACTCCCCGTGCGGTCGAACAGCGCCCCCGCCAGCACCGGCAGCCCGACGGCCGCCCCACACCACGCGATGTAGAGCCGCCCTGCCACGTGGCCGAACTGGTTCTTGTGCCAGTACTGCGCGATGGCGCCGGCGGCGAGGCCCGAGACGATGCCGTAGCCGATGCCGATGAGGCCGAGGGCGAAGGCGGCGCTCAGCGGCGTGGGGTTTAGCATCAGCAGCACGGCGCCCGCAAGCGAGCACGCATGCGCGCCCACGCCCACGCGCGCGGCCGCGAAGTGATCCACCAGCCATCCGCCGCCGATGCGGGCGGCGCCGACGGCCCCGGTGATGAAAGTGGTGGCGCCCACCGCGAACGCCGCGGCGCCACCGTAGGCCTGCACGATCGCCGCGGCCTGGCTCAGCACCGTGAGGCCGGCCGACGCCGCCAGGAAGAACACCGCCGTCAGCAGCCAGAACGTGCGCCCGAGCCGGCCGCCATCACGGTCACTTTCAGCCTGCGGCGCGGAAGGATCGTGCATGTCGATGCGCGCGGCCCGCAGCAGGGCCGCCGCGATCGCGCACGCCACCAGCACCACCGCGCCGAGACCCGCGAGCGTGGGCCGCACCCCGAACACGGCGATCGACCAGCCGAACACCGGCGCGCCGAGCATCGCGCCCAGTGGATACAGGCTCACCACATAGCCGTTGGCGAGGCCGCGGCGCTGCACCACCGTCTGATTCACGGCCTGCTGCGCGATGATGAACAGCACGCCCGCGCCCGGGCCGAACAGCACCCCGTAGCCGAGCGCGAAGGGCGTGAAACCCGACGCCGACGCGGCCAGCACCAGCCCCAACCCGCTGGTGAGGCCGCACGCGAGCGCGAGCGTGATTGGCGAGAGCCGCCGGTAGAGCTGCGGCGCGAAGTTCATGCCCACCGTGAGCGTGACGGTGGCGAGCCCGAACACGAAGCCCATCTCCGCGCGCGTGGCACCGAGCAGTGCCTCCATCGGCTTGAGGAACACGCTGAAGGCGTAGAGCGTGCCGAATGGCAGGTTGACGACGGTCGCGGCGAGGAGTGCGGCGGCGCCGCGGTGGGGTGGGCTCATGGCATGCACATCACGGCTCGCGGCGCGTCGTCGTCATGCGCACGGATCCCCTCAGCCGGCGACGGCAACGTGCTGCCAATCGACCTGCTCGTTAGCTATTAAGCGCGACATAGCCGGAAGGGCGTCGGTACCTGCAAGGCCAGTCATCATGTGGCGAGAAAATGTCTTGTTAATCGTTGTGCGCCGCTCCGAAGACTGCTAGCAGCCGGGAATCCGCGAAAACCCCACGATATCCGTCCGGCGATCGCAACACTGACCACCGGAGGCTAGGTGGCATTTGCTTGGGGGTCGAGGTCGACGAGCAGGACACGGTTGCCACGGCCCGCAAGCTCCATAGCGAGGTTGTAGCTCAGGGTGGTCTTGCCTACCCCGCCTTTCATATTGATGATGGCTGCGAGTTTGCTGGTCTTAGGTTTTGCGTCCGCTGTTGCCACCTGTCGTCCTCCCAAGGATCACCCCACCCACGCCCTCGCATTCCCAAACATCCGCATCCACGGACTGCGCTCTGAGCGATCGCCGCTCGTCCAGCTCATCAGCACGTTGCGGAACACGCGCTCGGGGTGCGGCATCAGCACGGTGAAGCGGCCGTCGGCGGTGGTCACGGCGGTGAGGCCCTCTGGGCTGCCGTTGGGGTTGGCGGGGTAGGCCTCGGTCGCTTTGCCTTCGTGGTCCACGAAGCGCATCGCGCGGTGCACGGCGTTCGGGTCGCCGCGCTGGCTGAAGTCGGCAAAGCCTTCGCCGTGCGCCACCGCGATCGGGATGCGGCTGCCGGTCATGCCGGTGAAGAAGATGCTCGGGCTCGGCAGCACCTCCACCAGCGACAGCCGCGCCTCGAACTGCTCGCTCTTGTTGCGCGTGAACTTGGGCCACGCCTGCGCGCCTGGGATGATGGGGCTCAACGCGGCCATCATCTGGCAGCCGTTGCACACGCCGAGCGCAAACGTGTCCTGCCGCTGAAAGAAGATCGCAAACTGTTCGGTCAGCGCGGGGCTAAACAGGATCGAGCGCGCCCAGCCCTCGCCCGCGCCCAGCGTGTCGCCGTAGCTGAAGCCGCCGCAGGCGATGAAGCCCTTGTACATGTCGAGCCGCGCGCGGCCCGCTTGCAGGTCGCTCATGTGCACGTCGTAGGTTTCGAAGCCTGACAGCGACATCGCGTAGCTCATCTCGAGGTGCGAGTTCACGCCCTGCTCGCGCAGGATGGCGAGCTTCGGCTTCGCGCCGCCTATGTTCACGTACGGCGCGGCTCCGTCTTGCGCGGCGTCGAACGTGAGGTGCACGTGCAGGCCGGGGTCTTGCGGGTCGCCGGCCGCGGCGTGCTCGGCGTCGGCACCCGTGGGGTTGTCGCGCTCGCGCGCGATGCGCCAGCTCACCTCGTCCCACGCCTGGTGCAGCGTGTGCAGCGGCGCACTCCACTGCGCCTTGGCGTCGCGCCAGATCTCCATCACGCCGCGGTCGTTGGGCTTGCCGATGGTGTGGCTCCAGCGGCTCAAGCCGTGCGCGCGCAAGGTGGCCATCACGGCGTCGCGCTCCATGGTGGCCACCTGGATCACCGCACCGAGCTCTTCGTTGAACAGCGACTCCAGCGTGAGCTGCGTGCGGCGCTCGCTCACCTGCGAGGCCCAGTTCTTGGAGTCGCCGTAGTCGGCACGGCTGTCGGCGATGCCGTCGCCTTCGGTGACGAGGATGTCCACATTGAGGCTCACGCCCAGGTGGCCGGCGAACGCCATCTCGCACACGGTGGCCCACAGGCCGCCGTCGCTGCGGTCGTGGTAGGCGAGGATCTTGTTGGCTTTGCGCAGCTCGTTGATGGCGGCGACCAGGCTCTTGAGCAACGCAGGGTCGTCGAGGTCGGGGACCGTGTCGCCGAACTGATTGATGGTCTGCGCCAGGATCGAGCCGGCCATGCGGCGCTGGCCACGGCCGAGGTCGATCAGGATCAGCGTGGTGTCACCGGGCTGCAACTGCGGCGTGAGCGTGCCGCGCACGTCGTCGAGCGCGGCGAACGCGCTCACGATCAGGCTCACCGGTGCTGTCACTTGGTTGGCTTCGCCGGTGGCATCGGTCCAGCGCGTGCGCATCGAGAGGCTGTCTTTGCCCACCGGGACGCCGACGTTCAGCGCCGGGCACAGCTCCATCCCCACGGCACGCACGGTGTCGTACAGCGCGGCGTCTTCGCCGGGCTCGCCGCAGGCGGCCATCCAGTTGGCGCTGAGCTTCACGCGCGGCAGATCGATCGGCGCCGCCAGCAGGTTGGTGATGGCCTCGCCCACCGCCATGCGGCCCGACGCCGGTGCGTACAGCGCGGCCAGCGGCGTGCGCTCGCCCATGCACATGGCCTCGCCCCGAAAGCCCGCGTAGTCGGCCAAGGTGACGGCGCAGTCGGCCACCGGCACCTGCCACGGGCCCACCATCGGATCGCGGTGGCTGAGTCCACCGACCGTGCGGTCACCGATCGTGATCAGAAACCGCTTGCTCGCTACCGTGGGGTGGCGCAACACGTTGACGCAGGCGTCTTCGACCTTGACGTCGGTGAGGTCGAGCTGGGTTTCGGTGCGCGCGATGCGCTGCACGTCGCGGTGCATCTTGGGCGGCTTGCCCAACAGCACCTCCATCGGCATGTCGATCGCGCGCTCGCCGCCGGGGCCGTCTTCGAGCACCAGCGTGCGCGCCTCGCTCGCCACGCCCACCACCGCATACGGGCAGCGCTCGCGCACGCACATGGCGTCGAAGAGCGGCAGGCCCTGGGGCTCCAGCGCGATCACGTAGCGCTCCTGGCTCTCGTTGCACCAGATCTCCTTGGGCGCGAGGCCGGTCTCTTCGAGCGGCACCTTGCGCAGGTCGAAGGTGGCGCCCTTGCCGGCGCCGTCCACCAGCTCGGGGAACGCGTTGCTGATGCCGCCGGCGCCCACGTCGTGGATCGCGAGGATGGGGTTGTTCGTTCCGAGCAGCCAACAGTGGTTGATGACCTCCTGCGCGCGGCGCTGGATCTCGGGGTTGCCGCGCTGCACCGAGTCGAAGTCGAGCGCGGCGGTGTTGCTGCCTGCGGCCATCGAGCTGGCGGCGCTGCCGCCCATGCCGATGCGCAT
>DATJYZ010000153.1:0-3564 GCA_035499355.1 Burkholderiaceae bacterium
TCGTCCGCAACCACGCCGCCGACGCCGCCGTGGCGCCGCCGACGGCGCAGTTCGCGATCGCCCAGGCGCGTCATCTGGCGCGCAACATCGTGCACGCGATCGCCGAACGGCCGACGCGCGCCTTCGGCCATGTGCCCAAGGGCATGATGGCTACCACGGGGCGTCTCAAAGGCGTGGCCCACGCCTACGGCCTCAGCCTGAGCGGCCTGGCCGCGTGGCTGCTGTGGCGCGCCTACTACCTCTCGCGCATGCCGACGCTCGGCCGCAAGTTCCGCATCTGGATCGAGTGGACCTGGGGCATGTTCTTCGCGGCCGACATCACCCATCTGCGGTTCACCCGCACGCAGGACAGCGAGCGTGACGCGCTCGTTCCCTGAACCTCTGGCTTCATCGATTCACACCTGGAGTTCGCAACATGCTCAGACAGAAGTCCGCCATCGTCACCGGCTCGACCAGTGGCATCGGCCTCGGCATTGCACGCGGCCTGGCCGAACAGGGCGCCGACGTCCTGTTGAACGGCTTCGGCAACTTGGACGAAATCGAGTTCACGCGCGCCGAGCTGCAGCGCCAGCACGGCGTGAAGGTTTGCTACTCGAACGCCGACATGAGCCGGCCCGAGCAGATCCGCGCGATGGCCGATCTCGCGCGCGCGGAGTTCGGCAAGGTCGACATCGTGATCAACAACGCCGGCATCCAGCACGTGGCGCCGATCGAGGAGTTCCCGGAAGAGAAGTGGAGCGCCATCCTCGCGATCAACCTGTCCGCCGCGTTCCACCTCATCAAGGCGGTGGTGCCCGAGATGAAGGCGCGGCGCTTCGGCCGCATCATCAACATCGCGTCGGCGCACGGCCTGACGGCATCGCCGTTCAAGGCCGCGTACGTCGCGGCCAAGCACGGCCTGGTCGGCCTGTCGAAGACCGTCGCGCTCGAGGTGGCCGAGTTCGGCATCACCTGCAACACGATCTGTCCGGGGTACGTGAAGACGCCCCTGGTGGACAAGCAGATCGCCGACCAGGCCAAGGCGCACAACATCTCGCCGGCCGACGTGGTGCGCGACGTGATGCTGGTGCACCAGGCCCGCAAGGAGTTCGTGAGGGTGGAGGAGCTCGCCGCGCTGGCGGCCTTCCTCGCCTCGGACGCCGCGGCTTCGATGACGGCCAACGCCATTCCGATGGACGGCGGCTGGACGCAGCACTAGTCGACAAGGAGTTCACGTGGCCACCACGAGCACCTCGAAACGGCGCATGCACCGCCAGCGCCTCGGCACGACGACCACGTCGCCCACCTCCGACCTGGTGGTCGGCAAGCCCGGGTTGCCGGGCCAGGTCGTGCTGGTGCTGCAGGGCGGCGGCGCGCTCGGCGCATACCAGGTCGGTGTCTACGAGGCGCTGCATGAGGCGGGCATCGAGCCCGACTGGGTGATCGGCACGTCGATCGGCGCCATCAACGCGGCGTTGATCAGCGGCAACCGCCCCGAGAATCGCCTCGCCCGGCTCAACGAGTTCTGGCAGCGCATCGAGCAGAAGTGGCCGGTGATGGGCGCGTTCGACTGGTTCGGGCTGGGCAACTGGCTGCCCAACTTCAACACCGTCGCACGGGGCATCCCGGCGTTCTTCACGCCCAACGCGCTGGCCATCGGCGGCAGCAAGGCGGAGGTGGGCGTCGAGGGGGCGTCGTACTACAGCACCGCGCCACTGCGCGAGACGCTCAACCAGCTCGTCGACTTCGCCTACCTGTGCCAGTGCAAGACGCGGCTCACGGTGGGTGCGGTCAACGCCTGCAGCGGCCACATGCACTACTTCGACAATCACAAGGAGCCGCTGAACGCCGAGCACGTGATGGCCTCCGGCGCGCTGCCACCGGCCTTCGGCGCGATCCGCATCGACGGCGAGCCGTACTGGGACGGAGGCATCTACTCCAACACGCCGATCGAGGCCGTGCTCGACGACAAGCCCCGCCGCGATTCGCTGATCTTCGCGGTCAACGTCTGGCACCAGACCGGCCCCGAGCCGGCGTCGATCTGGCAGGTGATGAGCCGCCAGAAAGACATCCAGTACGCCAGCCGTGCCGACAGCCACATCGCACGGCAGAAGCAGATCCACCGCCTGCGGCACGTGATACGCGAGCTGCACAAGCAGATTCCGCGCGACCGGCGAGACGACGAGAAGGTGAGGGAGCTCGCCTCGTGGGGTTGCGGCACGACCATGCACGTGGCGCATCTCCTGGCGCCGCGCGTCGACGGCGAGGACCACACCAAGGACATCGACTTCACCAGCGCGGGCATCCACGAGCGTCGCAGTGCCGGCTACGCCGACACGATGCGCATGATCGAGCGCTCGCCGTGGAAGACGGTGACCGTGGATCCGATCGAAGGCGTGATCGAGCACGTGTGAGTCACGGGCCGGCGGCGATGATGGAAACGATGCTGATCGGCGCGGCCGTGGTCGTCGCCGTGGCGTGCGCTGGCGTGATGGGCTTCGCGATTCAGCGCGGCGCCACCTGCACGGTGGCGGCGGTCGACGAGCTGCTCACCCAACGAAGGGCCCGGCGCTTGATCGCCATGGTCGAGGCCTCGCTGTGGGTGGCCGGCGGGCTCGCGCTGGCCAGGCTGCTCGGCATGCTGCCGGCGACGCCGGCCGCGTACCCCGCGAGCGCCTGGGTCTTCATCGGCGGCGCGTTGCTCGGCTTCGGCGCATGGCTGAACGGCGCTTGCGTCTTCGGCGCGATCGCCCGCTTCGGTTCGGGTGACCCCAACTACCTGGCCACCCCGATCGGCTTCTACCTCGGCTGCCTGACGGTGGGCTCGCTGTTCGGCGCACCCGACCCCGATCCGCTCGGCGCCGACTCGCTCGTGTTGCACGCCAGCGGCGTGGTTGCGCCGCTGTTCCTGGCCTTCGCGGCGTGGCGGATCGTGCCGCCGCTGCTCGATGCACTGGCGGCGTGGCACAACCGGCGTGACACGGGCGCGCTGGCCCGACGCGTGTGGGCACCGCACGCAGCCACCGGCGTCATCGGCGTGACCTTCGTGGTGATCCTGCTGCTGGTGGGCGTGTGGGCCTACACCGATGTGCTGGCCCAGTTGGCGCGCGGCAGGACGATGCGCCTGGCGCTCGGTGTGGTGTGCCTGATGGCGCTCTACGTCGGCGCGTGGCTCGGTGGCTGGTCGGCCGGGCGGCCGAGCCCGAAGCGTCTCACCATGGCCGCAATGGCCACCCGTCTGGCAGGTGGTGCCTTGATGGCCTGGGGATCGCTGCTGATCCCGGGCAGCAACGACGGTCTGATCCTGATCGGCATGCCGTTGCTGCGCCCCTACGCGTGGCTCGCCTTTGCGACGATGTGCGCGACGGTCGCGCTGGCGCTCTGGCTGCGTCGCGGGTTGGCGCCGCGGCCGCAGCGCCGCGTCGCCGATGCGTCGTCCCGGTGAGCCGTCAGGCCGTGAATCGGCCGCGCCGCTGCATTGCCACCAACGCCGGTGATTCGACGTCGATCCAGGTGAGGAAGTCGATGGTGCGGAACTCGCGATCGATCGCCGGAGGTCCGCAGATGCACGCGCCCAGCGTGAGA
>DATJYZ010000154.1:0-3280 GCA_035499355.1 Burkholderiaceae bacterium
CGGCGCGGCCTGCAAGGCCCGCCGGCGGCCCGGCAGAGCCGGTTCGGCGGCGGTCGCTCGGATGTCTCGCAGTCGGTGACGACGGCGCGCTACAAGATTCCGGAGTCGGTGCTGGTGGTGATCCACACACCGGCTCTGGACGTGCTGCTGATCGAACGAGCCGACAAGCCGGGCTATTGGCAGAGCGTCACCGGCTCGAAGGACCGCGCCGACGAGCCACTGGGCGACACCTGCGTGCGCGAGGTGGCCGAGGAGACGGGGATCGCGGTCGGCTCGCCGGCGGTGCCGCGCTCGGCCTTGCGCGACTGGGGCCTGGTCAACGTGTACGAGATCTACCCGGTCTGGCGCCATCGCTATGCTCCCGGCGTGACCCACAACACCGAGCATGTGTTCGGCCTCACGGTGCCCGCGGGCACCGCGGTGGCGCTCAACCCGCGCGAGCACCTGCGCCACCAATGGCTACCGTGGCGCGAGGCGGCCGACCGCTGCTTCTCGCCGAGCAACGCCGAGGCGATCCTGCACCTGCCCCGGTTGGCGTCGGCGGCCTGATCATGGCGAGCCCGACCACGCGGCCTTCTCGCCTGAACCCGCTGACGTCGTCGCGACTGGGTTCTTCCACCCAATTCGACGCCAACCGGCTGCGCGTGGCCACCTACAACATCCACAAGGGCGTGCGCGGCCTCGGGCCGCGCAAGCGGCTGGAGATCCACAACCTCGGCCTTGGCGTCGAGGCGCTCGATGCCGACCTGGTGTTCCTGCAGGAGGTGCGGCTGTTCCATCGTCGCGAGTCGCGCCGCTTCGACCGCACTTGGTTCGGCTGGCCCGAGCAGGGTCAGGCCGAGTACCTGGCGCCCGAAGGCTACGAGGTGGCCTATCGCACCAACGCCATCACGCGCCACGGCGAGCACGGCAATGCGCTGCTGTCGCGCTGGCCGCTCGGAGAGCCCGACCACCACGACGTGAGCGCGCATCGCTTCGAGCAGCGCGGCCTGCTGCACGTGCCGGTGCACTGGCACGGTCGCACGCTGCACGCGGTGGTTGCGCACTTCGGGCTCACCCACGGCGGGCGGCTGCAGCAGGTGGAGTACCTGTCGCGCTTCATTTCCGAGTTCGTGCCGCGCGGCGCCCCGCTGCTGGTGGCCGGCGACTTCAACGACTGGAACGAACGGCTCGACGACCCCATGCGCGGCATCGGCCTGCGACGCGCCACGCTGCACGGCGGCGCCGTGCGGCCGACCTTTCCGTCTCGCGTGCCGGTATTCGCACTCGACCGCGTCTACACCCGCGGCTTTCGCTGCCTGACGCAGGAGGTGCCGCGCGGCGTGGCCTGGGCGCGCATGTCGGACCACCTGCCGCTGGTGGTCGAGCTCGAGGTCGACTGAAGATCATGTCGACCGAGCCCGTGCCCACGCCAGAGGCCGATTCGGACGACGTCGTGTGGCCGCGGCGCGGCGCGCCGCAATTCACCAATGGCAATCGGGTGCGCCTGCTGCAAGGCGGTGACGAGCTGTTCCCGGCGATGCGGGCGGCGATCGCGCAGGCACGCCACGAGGTCTGGTTGTCGACCTACATCTTTCACGACGACGACGCATCGCGCGCGATGGCCGCCGCGCTGGCCGCCGCGGGGCAGCGCGGCGTGCGCATCTGCGTGGTGGTCGACGGCTTCGGATCCAAGGCCACGCTGACGCGGCTGCGGCAGTGGCTGGCGTCGCCCGCGGTCGAGCTGGCCGTGTTCCGCCCGATCGATCGTTGGTGGAGTCTGCTGCAGCCGGGGCAGCTGCGCCGCTCGCACCAAAAGCTGTGCGCGGTGGACCGCGAAGTCGCCTTCGTCGGCGGCATCAATATCATCGACGATCGGCTCGACCTGCGGCACGGGCTGTCCGATGTGCCGCGGCTGGATTTCGCGGTCGAGGTGCGCGGGCCGGTGGCGCTGCAGGTGGCGCAGACCGCGCGGGCGGTGTGGAGCCGCGCCGCGCTGGGTGCCGACTGGCGCGAAGAGGTGGCTGCGCTGGCGCGCAGCGCGCAGCCGCTGGCGCGTGCGCGCCGCATGCTGCAGCGGTTGCGCCTGGTGGCGCCGGCCACGTCCGGCGCTGGCGCCGGTGAGCCGATGCCGGTGCGTGTGGCCTTCGTGGTGCGCGACAACCTGCGGCGCCGCCGTGCGATCGAGCGCGCCTACATCGAGGCGGTGCTCGGCGCGCGCGAGCGCGTCGACCTGGTCACCGCGTACTTCTACCCCGGCCGCCTGTTCCGCCGCGCGCTCATCCGCGCTGCGCAGCGCGGCGTGCAGGTGCGGCTGCTGTTGCAGGGCAAGATCGACTATCGATTCGCCGCGCTGGCGGCGCAGGTGCTGTACGACGAGCTGCGCCGCCACGGCATCCGCATCTTCGAGTACACGCCGGCGTTCCTGCACGCCAAGGCCGCCGTGGTCGACCACGACTGGGCCACCGTCGGCAGCTCCAACATCGACCCGCTGTCGCTGCTGCTCAACCTCGAGGCCAACGTGATCGTGCGCGACGAGGACTTCACGCGCGAGCTGTCGCGACGGTTCGACCTCGCGGTGGCGGCTTCGCGCGAGGTCACCGATTCGACGCGCGGCATCGGTTGGCGGCCGGTGGTGCTGCGCGGCTTCGTCGCCTGGTGCGCCAACTGGTTCCTGCGCATGGCGGGCATCAGCAGCCGCTACTAGGCCCACCTCAGCGTAGCGGCACGCTCCACGGATCGTAGGGGTAGAGCCACTCGTTGCGCGAGCGCGCGATGTCGTGATCGACGAAAGCCTGGCGCATCGTGGCGGCGTCGGCGATGTGATAAAGCTCGCCCATCTCGTCGGACTCGCGGATCACGCGGGCAGTGCGCGGGCCGCGGTGGCGGTGGTAGGTCGCGAGCTGCTCGGCCAGCGGGGCGTCGAGGTCGAGCGCGCGCGCCAGGACCGCGGCGTCTTCGATCGCCATCGCGGCGCCTTGCGCCATGTACGGCAGCGTGGCGTGCACGGCGTCGCCGAGCAGCGTCACGCGCGCGGTGCTCCAGCGCTCGACCGGCGTGCGGCGGTTCAGCGCCCAGCGGAAACACTGGTCGCGGTCGACCGCGTCGATCACGGCGCGCACCATCGGGTGCCAGCCGGCATAGTCGTCGCTCAGCTCCTGCCACGGCCGCCGGGTGGTCCACGACTCCTCGTCGGCGTCGCGCTCGACACAGCCGACGAAGTTGAGCAGCGCGCCGCCACGCAGGTAGTAGGTGACGCCGTGGTTGCGCGGGCCGCACCAGATGGTGGATACGACGGCGG
>DATJYZ010000155.1:0-5695 GCA_035499355.1 Burkholderiaceae bacterium
GCTGTGCGCGACCGAGCCAGAGTTGTTGACCACCCCCCGAGCAGCATAGCGGCCGCCTCCCCTCAAGGGCGACACCAGCGCCCTGGCCGGGCCGGATCCGCGGTGTCCGCTTGACGGCCGTGCGAGGGTGGGGTCGCTGCCTTACACCACCACGGGCTCCGGCTCGAGCCGGATGCCGAAGCGGCCGTAGACGCTCTCCTGGATCGCGCGCGCGAGCATCAGCACCTCGGCACCACTGGCGCCGCCGCGGTTGATCAGCACCAGCGCCTGCTTGTCGTACACCGCGGCGCGGCCGATCGACTTGCCCTTCCAGCCGCAGGCGTCGATCAGCCAGCCGGCGGCCAGCTTGAAGGTGCCGTCGGCGAGCGGGTAGTGCACGATGTGGGGGTCGCGCGCGATGATGTCCCTGCACTGCTCGGCACTGACCACCGGGTTCTTGAAGAAGCTGCCGACGTTGCCGATCTCCTGCGGATCGGGCAGCTTGGCGCGGCGGATCGCGCACACCCACTCGAACACCTGCTGCGCGCTCGGCTGCGTGATGCCGGTATCGTGCACCCTGCGCTCGAGGTCGAGGTAGCCGAGCACCGCGTGCCAGCGCTTGGGGCATGCGAGGCGCACGCGCGTGATCACGCTCTTGCCGGCCAGCCCGCCGAAGCCGCCGTGCTTGAAGACGCTGTCGCGATAGCCGAAGCGGCACGCCGCGGCGTCCAGGGTGACGCTGCGGCCGGTGACGAGATCGACGGCGTCGAGAGAATGGAAGCGCTCTCTCAGCTCGACGCCGTAGGCGCCGATGTTCTGCACCGGCGCGGCGCCGACGGTGCCCGGGATCAGCGCCAGGTTCTCCAGCCCCGGCCAGCCCTGCTGCAGCGTCCATTGCACCAGCTCGTGCCAGGTCTCGCCGGCGCCGGCCTCGATGACGAAGGCATCGGCGTCTTCGTTCACAAGGCGCCGTCCCATGACCTCGACCTTGACCACCACCGCGTCGGGATCGCGCGACAGGATCAGGTTGCTGCCGGCACCGAGGATCAGCTTGCTCGCGCGGCCGAGCTCCGGGTGGTCGACGACGCGGCGCACGTCGGCGTCGCTGCCCACGCGCACCAGCGTGTGGGCGACCGCCGGCAGCCCGAACGTGTTGTATGCACGCAAGGGCACGCCGCGTTCGATGTGCAGGCGGCCGTTGGTTGTCGACATGGCAGAATTTTCACCGATCCCACTGTCCGGATTTGATGTCAATGCCCAGCTTCGATGCCGTCGTCGAGCCCAACCGCGTGGAATTGCGCAACGCCATCGATCAGGCGATGCGCGAGATCGGCACCCGCTTCGACTTCAAGGACACGCCGGCGGCGGTGGAGTGCAGCGACGACGAGCTGACGTTGGTGGGCAACAGCGACTTCCAGCTCGGCCAGGTGCGCGACATCGTGCTGGCCAAGCTGGCCAAGCGCAACGTCGATGCACGCTTCATCGACTTCGGGGCCGAGCCCACACGCGGCGGCAGCGACACCTGGCGCCAGCAGGCCGCGATCAAGTCCGGCATCGGTGGCGACGACGCCAAGCGGCTGCAGACGCTGCTCAAGCAGAGCAAGCTGAAGGTGCAGGCCGCGATCCAGGGCGACACGCTGCGCGTCACCGGCGCCAAGAAAGACGACCTGCAGGCGGCGATCGCGCTGCTGCGCAAGGAAGCGGGCACTTTGCCGCTCGGGTTCAAGAACTTCAGGGAATGATATGACCACCCCCGAAGCGGCCTTCGGCCGCCTCCCCCTCAAGGGGGCGCCGCCTGCGGCCTGGCAAAGCCAGATCCGCGGCGGCCGCTTGGGCGCACTGATCATTTTCTGCACGCTGGCGCTAAGTGGCGCCGCGAGTGCGCAGACCGTATCGATGGCCGGCAGCATCGGCGACAGCAAGGCGTTGCTGATGATCAACGGCGCGCCGCACACGCTCACGGTGGGCAACACGGTCAAAGGCGTGACGCTCAAGCGCGTGATGCCTGGGCAGGCCGAGGTCGAGATCGGCGGCAAGACGGTGCTGGTGGCGATGGGCGGTGCGCCGGCCAGCGTCGGCGGTGGCGGCGGTGGTGGCGCCACCGGTCGCGAGATCCTGATCGCGGCGGGGCCCGGTGGCCACTTCGTCACCAGCGGCCAGATCAACGGCAAGCCGGTGCAGCTGATGGTCGACACCGGGGCCACGTCGGTGGCCATCAGCCGCGGCGAGGCCGAACGGCTGGGCATCGACTGGAAGAGCGGCCAGCGCGGCTTGAGCCAGACCGCGGGCGGCGTGATCGCGACCTACGGCGTGCAGCTCACATCCGTGCGCATCGGTGACGTCGAAGTGTTCGGCGTCAACGCGATGATCCTGCCCACCGAGATGCCGTTCGTGCTGCTCGGCAACTCGTTCCTCGGTCGCTTCACGATGCGCCGCGACGCCAACGTGATGAAGCTCGAGAAGCGCGACTGAACGACAGGCCCCACGCGCGCTTCGCTCGCTGACCCCGAGGGGGGCCTGCCTTGGGACGCCGCGCGGCAGGCGCCCCCGGGCTCGCCTCGTTGGCGGCGGCCGGCGCTACACGCCCAGCTGCAGCCGCTCGCCGCAGCGCTCGGCCAGCTGCAGGTCGTGCGTGACGACGACGAACGCGGTGCCGTCCTCGCGCGCCAGCTGCAGCATCAGCTCGAACACCGCCTGCGCGGTGGCGCGGTCGAGGTTGCCGGTGGGTTCGTCGGCGAGCACGCAGCTCGGGCGCGCGACCAGCGCGCGCGCGATCGCCACCCGCTGGCGCTCGCCGCCGGAGAGCTGCGCCGGCCGGTGCGCGACGCGCGACGCCAGGCCGACGCGGGTCAGCATGGCATGCGCGCGCTCGCGCGCCGCCGGCACGCTCTCGCGCCGGATGCGCAACGGCATCGCCACGTTGTCGAGCGCGTCGAACTCGGGCAACAGGTGGTGAAACTGGTAGACGAAGCCGAGATGCCGGTTGCGCCAGCGGCCCTGCTCGGTGGCGTCCATCTCGGCGAAGTCGCGGCCCATCAGCCGCACGCTGCCAGCGGTCGGCTTGTCGAGGCCGCCCAGCAGGTGCAGCAGAGTGCTCTTGCCCGAGCCCGACGCGCCCACCACGGCCAGCGTCTGCGCGCGCTGCACCGTCAGGCTCAGGCCGTCGAGCACGGTGACGTCGATCGCGTTGTCGCCGCCACCCTCGTGAAAGCGCTTGTGCAGGCCGCTCGCCTGCAGCACCGGCTCACTCATAGCGCAGCGCCTCGGCCGGGTTGACGCGGCTGGCACGCCAGCTCGGATACAGCGTGGCCAGGAACGCCAGCACCAGCGACACCAGCGCGATCGGCACCACGTCGGCCCAGCGCGGATCGCTCGGCATGCGGCTGATCAGGTAGACGCTGCCGGGCAGGAACGCGACGTGCAGCGTGCGCTCGATGAACGGCACGATGACGTCGATGTTGAACGCCACCAGCAGGCCGAACAGAACGCCCGCGGCGGTGCCGATGACGCCGGAGGTCGCCCCCTGCACGACGAAGATGCCCATCACCGAGCGCGGGCTGGCGCCGAGCGTGCGCAGGATCGCGATGTCGGCGCGCTTGTCGGTCACCGTCATCACCAGCGTCGACACCAGGTTGAACGCCGCCACGGCGACGATCAGCGTGAGGATGATCGCCATCAGCCGCTTCTCGATCTGCACTGCATCGAACCAGTTGCGGTTGGTACGCGTCCAGTCGCGCACGACCAGGTTGGGGCCCAGGCTCACCGACAGCTCCTGCGCGACGCGGCGCGCGCGCTGCAGGTCGGCCAATCTCAGTTGCACGCCGGTGGGCCCTTCGACGCGGTACAGCTTGGCTGCGTCGTCGAGGTGGATCCACGCCAGCGCGCTGTCGTACTCGTAGTGCCCGGCCTCGAAAGTGCCGGCCACGGTGAACTGCTTCAGCCGCGGCAGCACGCCGGCCGGCGTGACCTGGCCGCTGGGCGCGATCAGCGTCACCGCATCGCCGACCCGCACGCCGAGCTGGCGCGCGAGCTCCACGCCGAGCACGATGCGCCAGGCCCCGGGCTGCAGCGCCGACAGTGTGGTGCCGTGCAAGCGGGCCGCCAGCTCGGTGATGCGCGCCTCCTCGTCGGGCACGATGCCGCGCACCAGCGCGCCACGCAACGTGTCGCCACGCGCCAGCAGCGACTGGCTGGCGATGAACGGCGCCGCCGCCACCACTTCGGGGTTGCGCTTCGCCTCGGCGGCGGTGGCACGCCAGTCGGGCAGCGCGGTGCCGTCGGCGACGAACACCTCGACGTGCGGGATCACGCTCAGCATGCGGTCGGTGACTTCCTTCTGGAAGCCGTTCATCACCGACAGCACGATGATCAACGCCGCCACCCCGAGCGCGATGCCGAGCATCGAGACGCCCGAGATGAACGAGATGAAGCCGTTGCGGCGCCCTGTGCGGCCGGCACGCGTGTAGCGCCAGCCGAGCTGCCACTCGTAGGGCCAGTTCATGGGGCGTCGATGCTAGCAGCCCGCTGCCGACGAGCCGCGCGGCGGCGGCGCCGATAATCGCGCGGCCCATGCAGTTGATCATTCCCTTTGCCGGCGTGCTGTCCGAGGCCGGCCGCCACGCGGCGCAGAACCTGTCGCTGCCGCACCTCGAACGACTGCTGGCGTGCTCGCACACCGGCCCGCTGCTCGGCAGCGACGAGTTCACGCTGTCGGCGCCGCACGAGTTCGCGCTGGCGATGTCGCTGGGCTGGACGCTCGTCGACGGCAGGCTGCCTTGGGCCGCGCTGGCAGCGCAGCGCGATGGTATCGAGGTCGGCGCCGTCGGCCAGCTGACGCCGGTGCACCTGCACGTCGGCACCGAGCAGGTCACCCTCACCGATCCGGCCGCGCTCGCGCTCGACGGCGACGAGGCGCGCGCGCTGTTCGACGCGCTGCGGCCGTTGTTCGCCGACGCCGGCTTCGCGCTGCACTGGGGCGCCGCGCAGCGCTGGTACGTCGAGCATCCGGATTTCGCGGCGCTGGCGACCGCGTCGCTCGACCGCGTGATCGGCCGCCACATCGACCGCTGGCTGCCCGATCCCCGCGCCTCGCGCGCCTGGCAGCGCCTGCTCAGCGAAGCACAGATGCTGCTGCATGCGCACGCGGTCAACACGCGGCGCGACGCCGCGGCGCTGCCGACTGTCAATTCGCTGTGGCTGAGCGGCTGCGGCGTCGCTGCCGCCGTGGCGGGCGAGGCAGCGCGGCTCGACGATCGCCTGCGCGCGCCGGCGCTGGCCGAGGACTGGGCCGCGTGGGTCGACGCGTGGCGCGCGCTCGACGCCGGTCCGATCGCTGCGCTGCTCGAGGACGGCGACGCGGCCACGCTGACGCTGGCCGGCGAGCGGCGCGCGTCGACGTTCGCGCGCGGGGCCGCGTCGCCCTGGCAACGCCTGCGAGCGGCGTGGCGGCGCAGCGCCGTGCACCGCGTGCTCGACGACTTGTGACTACAGTGAGCGCCATGACACCGACCTTGATCGAGCGCGATGCCCCGCCGCGCGCCTGCCACGCGCTCGAGGCCGCCGGGGTGCACCCGCTGCTGGCGCGCCTGTTCGCAGCGCGCGGCGTGCGCTCGATCGACGAGTTGAGCGACGACGCGGCGCGGCTGCTGCCTCCGGCCACGCTGAAGGGCGCGCCCGAGGCCGCCACCCTGCTGGCGCAAGCGATCGACGCCGGCAG
>DATJYZ010000156.1:0-2967 GCA_035499355.1 Burkholderiaceae bacterium
CAGCGCGTCGCAGGCCGACATCACGCACATCGACATGGGCGAGGACCGCGCGTCCGAGACCACCGAGCTCAGGCTGCTGATGAGCGTGCGCGACCGGCAGCATCTGGCCGACGTGCTGCGCACGATGCGCCGCTGCCCGCCGGTGCTGCGGGTGTGGCGGGTGAGGCCTTAGCTTGCCGGCTATGCCGGCTTCGGGTACCGGACCTCGATCACCTCGATCGTTTCAACGCCGCCGGGCGTGCTGAGCCGTACCTCGTCGCCCTCGCGCGCCTTCAGCAGTGCGCGGGCGATCGGCGAGACCCAGCTCACCTCGCCGGCAAGGCTGTCGGCCTCGTCGATGCCCTTGATCGTGATCGTGCGCTCGTCGCCGCGCCCGTTGGCATAGGTGACCGTCGCGCCGAAGAACACCTGGTCGCTGCCGTGGTGCAACGACGGATCGGTGACCTCGGCAATGTCGAGCCGCTTGGTCAGGAATCGGATGCGGCGGTCGATCTCCCGCAACCGCTTCTTGCCGTACAGGTAGTCGCCGTTCTCCGAGCGGTCACCATTGGAGGCGGCCCATGACACGACCTCGACCACCTTCGGCCGCTCCTGGTCGATCAGCTGCAGGAGCTCGCCGCGCAACCGTTGGTAGCCCTGCACGGTGATGTAGTTCTTCACCCCAGCCGGCAGCGGCGGTGCTGCGGCGTCGCTGTCGTCCTCGTCGGCGCTGTCGGACTCGCGGGTGAACGCCTTGCTCATGGCCACCGATGGTAGCCACGGTGGCAGGGGCTACAAGCGCACCACCTCGATGCGACGGTTGGCCGCGGCAAACGGATCCTGGCCGGGCTTGGGCACCGACGAACCCATGCCCACCGCGTGCAAGGCGGTGGCATCGACCCCGCGCCCGATCAGATAGGCCTTGATCGCCTCGGCACGCCGCTGTGTCAACGTGCGCCGCGCCTCCTGCGGGCCGGACGCGTCGGTGTGAACCTCGATGCGCACCGCATGCGCCCCCTCCTGGCGCAGCGCCTCGGCCACCGCGTCGAGCGGCCGCTTCAGCTCCGATGGCAGCTCCGCCGAGTCGAGCGCGAACGCATCGGCCGAGAGCACATAGCGCCGAGGTGCCTTGGCGGCGGCGCACGCCGTGCGCCCGCCGTCGCAGGGGGTGGACGCCTGCAGGTCGGGCAGCGCGGCCCCCTTTTGCAGAGCGTCGGCGGCCGACGCCGAGAGCACGAGCGCTGCGATCGACAGCAGCGCCCAAGGCAGGATCTCGGCTGGAGGTCGCACGCGGAATGGCCTTCGGGGCGGGCGCCGGGGGAAGCCGGTCGCGCGTTGCTCGGGTGTGAACGATGTCACGATGCTATCGGTGGCCGACGCGCCGAGCACCCCGGGGTTGAGGGTCGGAACGACCCGAGGCTGACCGCGGTGAGCCTCAGGGGTGCCGAGCCGTCAGCCCTGGCGGAACGCTCCCGGTGCCGCGCCGGTCCATTTGCGAAACGCCCGCTGCAGCGAGCGGGCGTCGACATAGCCCAGCTGCACCGCCACGGCTTCCAGGGTGTGGCGCCGATCGGCCAGCAATCGCAGCGCCAGGTCGCGGCGCAACTCGTCGACCGACTGTTGCCACCCGGTGCCCTCGGCCGCCAGTCGGCGACGCAGCGTCGCCACCGAGACACCCCATTCGGCGGCCACCGCCTCGATGCTCGGCCAGTCGCCGCCGCGACGCAGCCGGGCTCGCAGGCGCTGTGCCCATCTGGCACCGCCGACCTGCTTGAGAAACACCGATTGCGGCGCATCGCGCAGGAACTCGCGCAGCGTGGCCACGCTGGCAGCCAGACGTGCATCGAGCAGCGCGGCGTCGAACTCGAGCGCCGTCAGCGGCGCCTCGAAGCGCGACGTCGGACTGAACATGCGCCGGTATTCGGCCGCATGCGGCGGGCGCGGCCAGGCGAAATGCACCGCGCGGATCGTCACCCGTCGCCCGGCCAGCCAGCACATCAGCCCGTGCAACATCACCAGCATCGCCTCGTCGGCAAAGCGCCGCGCATCGGGCGACACGATGCAGTTGTGAAGCGCGAGCCTCGCCCGACTCCGATCGACCACCAGGTCGAGCCGCACGTCGTCGAGGAACACCGCGAATGCGCGCTGGGCCTCGCGCAGCGCGCCGCCGACGGTCTGGTGCGACAGCAAGGCCCGGCACAGCAGTGCGAAGCTGCCGACCTTCATGCGGCGGGCGTCGAGGCCGAAGAACTCGTCGTCGAGTTCCCGCGCCACCGCGAGCCACAGGCGGCCGAACTTCTCGGCATCGACCCGCGCCTCGGGCTGCCACGCCAGCTGCGGCGACAGGCCGCAGGCGGTGAGCACCCGGTCGCGCGCTGCCGGCGCGAGGCGCATCACGGCCCCGGCCACGAATGCGCCGGCCACCGTGTGCGAGGCCGGGTTGGCGCTGGGCGGCATGGGCCGATTCTGGCAAATGCGCTCACCGGGGCGAGCGATTTCGCCATCGCGGTGGCAAGCCTGCGGCCCTAGACTGCCGGTGTCGCTGCCAAGGCGCACGAGACGCCCGCCAGCCGCGCCGGAGACACCCATGACCGACCTGTCCGCCGAGTTCAAGGCCCTGGCCGAGTACCGGCCCACGCACAAGGTGCGTTTCGTCACCGCCGCCAGCCTGTTCGACGGCCACGACGCGGCGATCAACATCATGCGGCGCATCCTGCAGGGCATGGGTGCGGAGGTGATCCACCTCGGCCACAACCGCTCGGTCGACGAGATCGTCACGGCAGCGCTGCAGGAGGACGTGCAGGGTATCGCCGTGTCCAGCTACCAGGGCGGCCACGTCGAGTACTTCCGCTACATGGTCGACCTGCTGCGTCAGCGCGGCGGCGCAGACATCCAGGTGTTCGGTGGTGGTGGCGGTGTGATCGTGCCGGCCGAGATCCGCGAACTGCAGGACTACGGTGTGGCGCGCATCTACAGCCCGGAAGACGG
>DATJYZ010000157.1:0-19067 GCA_035499355.1 Burkholderiaceae bacterium
CTGCTCTCGTGATGGCCGAAAGACAACGCGCGGCTACAGCGGCAAAGTGTAGGTCTCGCCCGCTCGGCGCCGCGGGATTTCGTCACAATGCACCTCAGGCTGGCGCGGGCTGGCCATCCCCCGCAATGGGGGCGTGACAACGGTGGCGTCGACAGTCGTTGCATCGGCCACATAGCGAACGGAGACAGCGCGTGTCGCAAGCGAATGCCGCGGTGGTGGTGGTCGGCGCCGGGTTGGCCGGCCTGACGGTGGCGCTCGAGCTGGCCCGCCGCGGTCCGGTGGTGATGCTGGCCAAGCGCGACCTGTCGGAGGCCGCGACCGCATGGGCACAAGGCGGCATCGTCGGCGTGCTGGGCAGTGACGACAGCGTCGACTCGCACGTGCGCGACACGCAGGACGCGGGCGCCGGCCTGGTCGACGAGCACACCGCGCGTTTCATCGCCGAGCACAGTGCCGCCGCGGTGCAATGGCTGGTCGATCAGGGCGTGCCGTTCTCTCCCGATCCGGCCGGCCCGCTGGGCCTGCACCTGACTCGTGAAGGCGGTCACACCGTGCGGCGCATCGCCCACGCCGCCGACGCCACCGGACGGGCGATCCACGAGGTGCTGCTGGCCAAGGCGCGCGCGCATCCCAACATCGCGCTGCGCGAGCGCTGGATGGCGATCGACCTGATCACATCGCGCCACCTCAAGCGCACCGAGACGTCGCGCTGCTATGGTGTCTATGCGTTGCACATCGATGCCAACCGTGTCGAGACGTTGCCGGCGTCTGCGGTCGTGCTGGCGACCGGCGGTGCCGGCAAGGTCTATCGCTACACGACGAATCCGGACACCTCCACCGGCGACGGTATCGCGATGGCGTGGCGGGCCGGGTGCCGCATCGGCAACATGGAGTTCATCCAGTTCCATCCCACCTGCCTCTACCACCCCCAGGAGCGCAGCTTCCTGATCACCGAGGCCATGCGTGGCGAAGGCGCACAACTCAAACTGCCCGACGGCACGCGCTTCATGCCGGAGCACGACGCCCGTGGCGAGCTGGCGCCGCGCGACATCGTGGCGCGCGCGATCGACTTCGAGATGAAGAAGCACGGCCTCGACCATGTGTGGCTCGACGCCACCCACCTGGGCGAAGCGTTCCTGAAGGAACACTTCCCGACCATTCACGCGCGCTGCCTGGCTCTGGGCATCGACATTGCGCACTCGCCGATTCCCGTGGTGCCGGCGGCGCACTACACCTGCGGCGGCGTGGTCAGCGACCTGCACGGCCGCGCCGATGTGGCCAGCCTGTACGCCGTGGGCGAGACCACCTACACCGGCTTGCATGGCGCCAACCGTTTGGCGAGCAATTCGCTGCTCGAATGCGTCGTGCTCGGCCGCACCTGCGCCGAGCAGATCCTGCGCTCCGATGTGGCCCCCGTCGAGCCGGTACCGGCCTGGGACGAGAGCCAGGTCGAGGACGCCGACGAGCAGGTGGTGATCGCGCACAACTGGGACGAGCTGCGCCTGCTGATGTGGAACTACGTCGGCATCGTGCGCACGACCAAGCGCCTGGAGCGCGCGCTGCACCGCATCGAGCTGCTGAAGACCGAGATCGACGACTACTACGCGAATTTCCGCGTATCGCGCGACCTGCTCGAACTGCGCAACCTGGTGGAGTGCGCGGAATTGATCGTGCGCTCGGCGCTGGTGCGCCACGAGAGCCGCGGCCTGCACTACAGCCGCGACTTTCCGGCCACGTTGCCGGTGAGCCTGCCCACCGTCCTGACCCGGCCCGCACGCAGCCGGGCCTGAGGCCCGTCAGTCGGGCAGGACGCGCATCGAGTAGTCGATCGCACGCACGTCCTTCGTCAGCCTGCCGATCGAGATGCGGTCGACTCCGGTGGCGGCGACGTCTCGCAGGCCTTCCAGGCCGAGGCCGCCCGAGGCCTCGAGCAGCGCACGGCCGCCCACGATGGCCACCGCCTCGCGCATCCGGGCGAGCGAGAAGTTGTCCAGCAGCACGCTGGTGGCGCCCGCGGCCAGCGCCTCGCGCAACTGATCGAGCGTCTCCACCTCGATCTGGATGTCGACGCCGGCATGCAGCGCCTGCGCTCGCTGCAGTGCCGCTGTCACGCCACCTGCGGCTGCGATGTGGTTCTCCTTGATCAGGATGCCGTCCCACAACGCCAGCCGTTGGTTGCCACCGCCGCCGACGCGCACCGCATACTTCTGCGCCTGGCGCAAGCCGGGGATCGTCTTGCGGGTGTCGAGGACAGCGCAGCCCCGCGGGTTCGGCGAAGCGCCGGCGATCGCCTGCACGTGCGCCCGCGTCATGCTCGCGGTACCGGAGAGCAGCTGCAGGAAGTTGAGCGCCGGCCGCTCGGCGGTGAGCAGTGCGCGCGCCTGCCCATCGAGGTCGCACACCACGCTGTCGGCCGTCATCGTGGCGCCCTCGTCGTAGCGCCAGTGCACACGGGTGCCGCCGGCCACGGCCTGCATCACGCCATCGAACCACGCACGGCCCGCCAGGACAGCAGCCTCGCGCACGCGCACCTGGGCCTTTACCCGGCGCTGCGACGGCAGCAACTGGCCGGTCCAGTCGCCGCGGCCGACGTCTTCGAGCAGTGCGTCGCGAATGTTGCGCTCGCGCGCCTGCTCGAGCGTCTCGTCGTACTCGAAACGCAGGGGCGCGTCGCCGGTGGCTGGCGCGCTCACGCGGCGCCCACGTGTGGCACGAAGCCGCGCGCGGGCTGGCCGATCGCGGTCGGGTTCTTGGCGACGAAGTCCAGCATGCGCTCGATGCAGCCCAGTGCCTGGCTGCGTGTGGGCTCGGGCAGGTGGACCTCGCCGATGCCTTGCTGCAGGCACGCGAGCACGCCCTCCAGTCCGTTCATCGCCATCCACGGACAATGCGCGCAGCTCTTGCAGGTGGCGCTCTCACCGGCCGTGGGCGCCTCGATCAGCGTCTTGCCTGGCGCCAGCTGCAGCATGCGGTGGAACATGCCCTTGTCGGTCGCCACGATGTACTCGGGTGCCGTGCCGTCGACCACCGCCTTCAGCAGCTGCGAGGTCGAGCCGACGACATCGGCTTGCGCCACCACGCTCTCCGGCGACTCGGGATGCACCAGGACCAACGCATGGGGATGCTCCTTGCGCAGCAGGTCGAGTTCGAGGCCCTTGAACTCGTCGTGCACGATGCACGCGGCGTCCCACAGCAGCATGTCGGCGCCGGTGGTCTGCTGGATGTAGCGGCCCAGATGCTTGTCGGGTGCCCACAGGACCTTGTGGCCCTGCCGGTGCAGGTGTTCGACGATCGCCGGCGCGCACGAGCTGGTCACCATCCAATCGGCGCGCGCCTTCACGGCCGCGCTGGTATTGGCATAGACCACCACCTGGCGGTCGGGATGCGCGTCACAGAACCTGGCGAAATCATCCGGCGGACAGCCGAGGTCGAGCGAGCAGGTGGCGTCGAGGTCGGGCATCAGCACCCGTTTGGCCGGCGACAGGATCTTCGCGGTCTCGCCCATGAAGCGCACGCCACTGACGACGAGCGTGCCGGCGGCGTGGTCGCGGCCGAAGCGCGCCATCTCGAGCGAATCGGCGACGCAGCCGCCGGTGGCCAGCGCCAGGTCCTGCAGGTCACCGTCAACGTAGTAGTGCGCCACCATCACGGCCTCGCGCGCCTTCAGTTCGCGGGCGATGGTCTCCTTGAGCTCGCCGCGCCGCGTCGACGTCAGCGGCACCGGCACCTTGGCCCACGCGTGCGCGATGCAACTCGCGCCGCTGGCGTCGGCACGCGTGTAGTCGTAGAGAACCTGCGTCATGCGCGTCGGTCCGCTGCGGCGGACCGTGAATCACCTGGGCCCGTCATGGTAGCCCAGGGGCCGAGCACGTTCAGAGCAGGTGCTTTTCGGCCTGCAGTGTCTTGAAGCGGATCAACGGCACGTTGGCCAGCCGCCGGTCGAGAATCAGCACCAGGCCGAAGCGCGTCGGCGGCGGCAAGCCGGCGCGCAGCATCTCGATGCGTGCGCCCTGCGTCACCATCAACTCTTCGCTCTCGGCACCGTATTCGCCCTGGGTGGTGCTGAACACCCGGCGCGCCGCGGTGAGCCGCCGTGCGCGAGCGGCGAGGTCGAAGGTGAGGCTGTCGCGGCTGTCGTGCGCCAGCAGCTCGCCGCTGGCCAGGTCGACCACGCCGCAGGCGATCACGCCTTCGGTGCGCACCAGCCCGAACAGGGCCTTGGTGACCGCCGAGTCGTCGAGCAACTTGGCCTGCGTCGTCGCCGAGAAGGTCGGCGCATTGGCGCACGCCTCCCAGGCCGACAGCACGGTGTTCCAGACGGTGGAGGCGCCGTTGAGCGTCTCGGTCAGCGCGGTGGCTCGCACGCGCGCCGGCCACGGCTGGCTGAGGATGCGGTGGCGCATGGCGCCCGAATTCGGCGGCAACAGGAACACCAACCACGGGCAATGCCAGTCGGGCTGCTGGGTGGCGATGAGCAGCGACTGCAGCAGGGAGTCGAGCGCATGCTGCTGCAGCGCGCCCACGATCACCGCGGTCATGTGCGAGCGCTCGGCCAGCGCGTTGACGATCTCGTCGTGGTCGAGCCCCGAGACACGCACGTCGGCGTGGTAGATCTTCAGCGGCCCCGAGGCGCGACGAGGCACCGCGGTGCGCTCGACCACGGCGAGCGTCCGCAACGTCGCACGCTCGCGCAGGTGGAGCTTCTCCACCGGCTGACCGGTCGCGTCGGACAGTGCCTTCACGACCGCCG
Organism: Burkholderiaceae bacterium; assembly: GCA_035499355.1. Taxonomy (GTDB): domain Bacteria; phylum Pseudomonadota; class Gammaproteobacteria; order Burkholderiales; family Burkholderiaceae_C; genus JAEUPI01. The sequence continues at coordinate 4,751 of DATJYZ010000157.1, forward strand.
GCGCCCAGATGCGCGACGGGTCGAGCAGTGTGATCATCGACGGCGCGCTGCCCAGGTCGGCGCGGCTCTTGGTGAAGTGTTCGCGGATCGATTGCGCCGGCGAGCCGGCGACGAAGACGTCGACCACGTGCGGATCGTGCTCGCGCGGCAGCGCGGCCGGTGCGGCGGCCTCCTCGAGCACCGCGGTGGCGGCGAACGCCACCTCGGTCGGTGCATAGCCGGTGCCGATCGGGCGCGGCCCGAGGTCACCGAACAAGGTCTTCAGCATGATCGTCTCTCCCCGCAGCCGGGCCAGCGCAGCCCCAGGCGCGCGACGAGCCAATTTAGGTCGCCGGGCCCGTGCGCGCCTGTTGCGGTGTACGCGAATGTCACCGCCTCCAGTTGTGTCAGATGTCGCGCCGAGGGAGCCGACCTCCTGGGATCGGGGTGGGTGACAACGTGTACCTCGGGGCGATGCCCACAAGGGCGTCGAGTGCCATTCACGAACGCACACAATTTTGCGGCTGTCCGAGCGCGCACCGCCGGCTGCCGATAATCGCGTCCTCCCAGCAAAGGATCGCCAATGACACAGCGAATCGCCGGTCACGCCCTGGTCGAGGCCCTGATCGCACAGGGGGTCGACACCGTGTTCGGCGTGCCGGGCGAGAGCTTCCTGGCGGTGCTCGACGGCTTTCACCAGCACGCCCAGCGCATCCGTTTCATCGCTTGCCGGCACGAGGGCGGCGCGGCGTTCATGGCCGATGCACAGGGCAAGCTGAGCGGGCGGCCGGGCATCTGCTTCGCCACCCGCGGACCGGGCGCGAGCAACGCGGCGATCGGCGTTCACACCGCGTGGCAGGATTCGACACCGATGATCCTGTTCATCGGCCAAGTAGCGAGCGACCAGCGCGACCGCGAGGCGTTTCAGGAGGTCGACTACCGCCAGATGTTCGGCCCCGGCACGCTCGGCATGGCCAAGTGGGCAGCGCAGGTCGACAGCGCCGACCGGCTGCCGGAGTACGTGGCGCGTGCCTTTCACACCGCACAGCAGGGCCGGCCTGGTCCGGTGGTGCTGGCCCTGCCCGAAGATATGCTGACGACCCACACCGCTGCGCCCGTGCTGCCGCGGGTCGGCGTGGCGACCGCCTGGCCGGCGCCGGGGGCGCTGCGCGAGGTGCGCACGCTGATGTTGGCGTCCAAGCGGCCGCTGTTGATCGCCGGCGGCAGCGGGTGGGACGCCGAGGCATGCCTGGCGCTGCAGCGGTTCGCCGAGAACTGGGCGCTGCCGGTCGGGTGCGCGTTCCGCTTCCAGGACACCTTCGACAACCGGCATCCGCAGTACGCCGGCGATGTCGGCATCGGCATCAATCCGAAGCTCGGCGCCCGCGTGCGCGAGGCCGACCTGATCATTGCGCTCGGCATCCGCCTGGGTGAGATGACCACCGGCGGCTATGGCCTGCTGCAGGTACCACGCCCGGCGCAGAAGCTGATCCACGTGCACGCGGGGCCCGAGGAACTCGGCCGTGTCTACCAGGCCGACCTGATGCTGCAGTCGTCGATGAGCCACGCGGCCAAGGCACTGGAGTCGCTGACAGCGCCCCCTGAATTGCCGTGGCGGGATTGGACCGCGGGTGCGCGGCGCGACTACCAAGCCAACCTCGAGGCCGCCCCGGTGTCGCCGCTCGATCTCGCGCAGGTGATGAAGACCGTGCAACGGCTGGCACCGGCCGACACCGTGTACACCAACGGTGCCGGCAATTTCTCCGGCTGGCTGCATCGCTACGTGCAGTACCCCGGGCTGCAACACCATGGCCGCACGCAGCTCGCACCGACCTCCGGCGCGATGGGCTATGGCGTGCCCGCGGCCGTCGCGGCGTCGCTGCTGCACCCGCAGCGCACGGTGGTCAACGTCGCCGGCGATGGCGACTTCTTGATGACCGGGCAGGAGTTGGCCACCGCCACCGCCTACGAAGCCGGTCGCGGGCGCGGCAAGCTGATCTCGATCGTGGTCGACAACGGCAGCTACGGCACCATCCGCATGCACCAGGAACGCGAGTACCCGGCGCGCGTCAGCGGCACCGAACTGTCCAACCCGGACTTCGTGCAGCTCGCACGGGCCTACGGCTGGCACGGTGCGCGGGTCGACCGCACCGAGCAGTTCGAGGAAGCATTCGTGCAGGCGCTGCAGGCACAGCGGCCAACGCTGCTGCACCTGTCGCTCGACCCCGACGTCATCACGACGCGCACGACGCTCGCGGCGATCCGCCAGCAGGCGCGTCAGCGGTCGGGCGGCTAAGCGGCGAGCCGCATCGCCTTCAGCGCGTCGTCGAGCGCGCGGCCCTCGGCGTCGCGCAACGCTGCCTCGCGCAGCGCGGCCAGCGCGGTGCCGGCGCCATCGCGTCCCGCCAGCAGCGTGGCGGCCTGCAACAGGCGATCGAAGCGTCCGCTGCCGCGCACATGCGTGTCGCTGTAGCCCTTGATCAGACGGCGGCAGCGCAACAGCTCGACCGCGAGCGCATAGTCGGTGGCAAGCGCACGATCGACGGCGTCGAGCCACGCCCGCAGGTGCGCCACTTCCTGCGCGTGGCGCTGGTTGCCGCGACGCCAGCGGCGCAGCCCGGCCACCGCGCGCAACTGCAGATGGCCGCGCAGCGTGTGCGTGCGGATGCGGCGGCCACGGTCGAGTCGCGGCGCGAGCCAGGCCTTGACGCGCGGCGACGCGTCGACCCATGCAGCCAAGCCGCGCGGCAGCACACCCAGCACCTCGGGCAGGCGGGGGTGAAAGTACTCCTCGCTGCCGACCACGTCGTCGGCCGCTGCACCGACCTCGCGGCGCACGCGGGCGTGGCGCTCGGCGCGGGTCTTCAGGTCGGCGACGCGAATGACGTCGTCGTACGACATCGCCACCGCAATCCAGCGCGCCGCCTCGATGGTCAAGGCGTAGTCGTGCTCGGCGCCATCGCGCCCGCTGAAGCGCGCCACGCGATCGAGATACTCGACGCCGTAGGCGGCGTCCTGCCAGTCGACGACGCGCGCCAGCCCTTCGCCCAGCCAATCCCAGGCCGCGCGCGGGAACTGCATGCGGATGCGCTCGAGCAACGGCTGCAGCCCCGAGCTGGCGGTCATTGCGGGCAGTGGGCGCGGCGCCGTCAGCATCGGGTCGCGCGCGGGCGCCTCGGACGTCGCCGCACCGACCCCGTCTGCTGCGGCGCGCAGCGCATCCAGGCTCGCCTGCACGCCGACGCCGCTGCGTTCGACCACGGCCTCGAACTGTTCGCGGGTGAATGGCAGGGCGCCGCTGCCTGCGAGGGCTCCGAACAGCGCCGCCGAGATCACGCTGCCGTGCCGCACCGCGAGTGCCTGGTAGTCATCGATCACCAGGCGTTTGGCTTCGCGGAGCAGGATCGTCTGCACCGATGCCGCGTCGGCCACCGCGTTGCCGGGCGCCGTCTTCTCCGGCACCGCGTAGGCGCGATGCCGGCTGGCGATCACCAGGGTGCGTTGCGCCGTCACCAGCCCGCGCTCGACCGCCCGGCCGGCTTCCATCAGTTCGGCCCCGATGACGACGTCGACATCGCCGGGCACCGGCATCAGTGCCAGGATCGGTTCGCGGCCCGGAGTCGGCGCGACCATTTCGACGTAGTAGATCGTCGCACCGGTGCGTTGCGCCACGCCGGCCACCGAGGTGGCCTGCGCGGTCCAGCCGGCGTGCCGGGCGAGATCGACCAGCCAGTCGACCAGCACGCCGCCACCCTGTCCACCGAGGGCCATCACGGCGACGTGGATCGTCTGCGGCGCGGCCGCGATCATGTCGGGTGGTCGCCTGCGTACAGCGCACGTTGCGCGCTGGCGCGCTGCTGTCGGGCCTGCAGCCAGCCGATCGCGCGCCGGCGCCAATGCGCCCGCCAGCGCTCGAAGGCACCCGGGTTGTGCACCTTGTGCGCCTTGTAGAACGACGGGCACAGCACGGCGGCGTCGGCGACCTCGCCGCAATGGCCGCACGCGACGCAGTGCTCGTCGACGTGCGCCACCGGGTCCGGTTTCAGCGCGTCGCCACTGGGTGCCAGCGTCAGGCTCGGGCAGCCCGACAGGCGCATGCAGGCGTGATCGCCCGAGCACACCGCGGCGTCGACGCCGAAGCGCTCCTTCACGACGCGCCGGCCGGCTTTCATCGCGGCAGCCGCGGCCGGCCGCTCGCGGCGCTGGCGGTTGAGCATGCATTCGCTCTGCGCGATCACCACCTTTGGCCCAGGTTCCTTGGTGGTCAACGCCTCGCGCAGCGCCGAGCGCATCGCGGCGACGTCGTAAGTGCGGGTGACCGTGCGCACCCAGTCGACCCCGACGCCGCGCACCGCACGCTCGATCGCATGCATCGTGCTGCGGTTGGGGTTGACCGCGCGCGACGACGGGATGTCCTGCCCGCCGGTGGCCGCCGAGTAGTTGTTGTCGACGATCACGAACACGTTGTCGTGCTTGTTGAACACCGCGTTGCCGATGCCCGAGGCGAGCCCGTTGTGCCAGAAGCCGCCATCGCCCATGAACGCGATCGCGCGCTTGCCGGCGCCGAACTGCGCGCCGGCGTTGAACGCCGACGCGCTCGACGCGCCGAGGCCGTAGCCCATCGTGGTGGCGCCCAGGTTGAACGGCGGCATGATCGAGAACAGGTGGCAACCGATGTCGGCCGACACGTGGTGCGGCCCGAGTTCCTGCTCGGCAAGCTTGAGCGACGAGAAGATCGGCCTCTCGGGGCAGCCGACGCACAGACCCGGCGCCCGCGGCGGCAGCAACGGCGCCATTTCACGGGCGGCGGGTGACGGCAGGCTCACGGCCACCGGCGCCGCGAAGGCCGCCGGGTGATACCGGGCAACGAAGGCACGCAGGCCGTCGCGCAGCACCGCAACGGTGTAGTCGCCGGCCATCGGCAGCAGATCCTTCCCGTGCACGGCGGTGTCGACGCCGTGGCGGCGCAGGATGGTGTTGAGGTGCTGCTCGTGGAAATCTGGCTGGCCTTCCTCGACCATCAGCACGGCCTTCTTGCCGCGGCAGAAGCGCACCACTTCGTCGTCGACCAGTGGGTAGGCGACGTTCAGGATGTACAGCGGCACGCGGCTGGCGCCGAACAGGTCGGCGAGGTCGAGCAGCTTGAGCGCACGCAGCACGTTGTTGGTCATGCCGCCCAGCATCACGACGCCGATGTGGCCGATGTCGCCGTCGACGAACTCGTTGAGCCGGTGCTCGGTGATGAACCTCACGGCGGCCGGCCAGCGCTGCTCCACCTTCTCGCGCTCGTGCGCGAACGACGCCGGTGGCAGCACGATGCGGCTGACGTCGCGCCGCGGATGCTCCAGCGCGTCCTTCAGCGTGTGGGCGGGGCGACGGTTCTCGCGCGTGGTGAAGCGGCCGTGCAGGTGGCACGAGCGGATGCGCAGTTCGAGCATCACCGGCGTATTCGTCGCCTCCGACAGTGCGAAACCATCGTGCACCGCCTTGACGATCGACGGCAGGTGCGGCCGCGGATCGAGCAGCCAGATCTGCGACTTCATCGCGAACGCGTGCGTGCGCTCCTGCATGATGCTGGAGCCCTCGCCGTAGTCCTCGCCGACGATGATCAGCGCGCCGCCGGTGACGCCGCCGGAGGCCAGGTTGGCCAGCGCGTCGGAGGCGACATTGGTGCCGACGGTGGACTTCCAGGTCGCGGCGCCGCGCACCGGGTAGTTCACCGACGCCGAAAGCGCCGCGGCAGCGGCGGCCTCGCTGGCGGCGGGCTCGAAGTACACGCCGAGGTCGTTGAGAATCGGCTGCGCATCGGCCAGCACGTCCATCAGGTGCGAAATCGGTGCGCCCTGATAGCCGGTGACGTAGCCGACGCCGGCTTCGAGCAGAGCCTTGGTCACCGCGAGGATGCCCTCGCCGTGGAACTCGGTGCCCGCGGGCACCGTCAGCTGCTGCACCTCGCGCGCGAACGAACGTTCAGCCATCGCCGGATCACGGCCCCGTTGTTTCGTTCAGCCGATTATCGGTGGTGACACCGCCACCTCAGTGCCGGCATGCGGGAGCGCGCGGCGCGCGCAGCTTCTCGTCGACGTAGTACGTCAGCAGTGACCGGGCCAGTCCTTGCTGCTCGCGCGGGAACAGGCCCGCTGCATCGCCCAGCCAGCCGTCGACGCATTGCGAGCGCGGAGCATTCGAGGCCGCACAGCGCAGCAGGCGATCGAACGACTCGCGGTAGATCACGAACTGGCCGCGGCTCATCGGCTCTCCGTGACCCGGGATTAGCCAACGGAAGCGGATCGTCGACAGCCGTTCGAGCGCGGCGGCCCAGCGCTCGGGGCAGGCGGTGTCGAACAGCGGCACCGGCAGCGTCACCAGATCGCCCGTGGCCAGCACCACGGCGTTCGCCTCGTAGACCCAGACGTCGCCCGCGGTGACGGCATCGCGCTCGACGCCGACGCCCAGGCCCAGGCCGGCCAGATCGAGCGTTGACAGCTGGGCGACCACCACGTCGGGTGTCGAGGCCGTGCCGTCGTCGATGACGTCGACTTCGCGCTGCCAGGATGCGCGCTGCGGGTCCTGCGCGGAAAGCTTGGCCATCTCGTCCACCAACTGGCGCCGGTAGTCGGCCAGAAAGCCCGAGCGCGCCGCGACGATGCCATCGCTGGCGACCACCTTGGCCTGCGGATAGGCGGTCCGCAAGAGGCGGTTGCCGCCGATGTGATCGAGGTGCCAGTGCGTGTTGACGATGGCGCGCAGCGGCTTGCCGCTGGCGCCGATGCGATCGAGCAGCGCCTGGGCGTGGGCGGGCGAGCGCCCGGTGTCGACCACGATCCAGCCCTCGGGGGCCTCGATCAGGACGCTGTTGCCGTCGGGCTGGGCACCCACGGGAAAACGGCCCGGCAGCCACTCGATGCCGGGTTCCAGCACGCGCGGCTGCGCCAGTGCGATCGCTTGCCAGAGCAAGGCCAGCGCGCACAGGGCACGTCTCCAACAGAGCCTCATCGAATTCGTCCTCTCGCCTCGCGGCCGCCCGCGCGGCCAGCGCCTATGATCGCCGAACCGCGACCACGACGCCGCTTGCTATGAACCCGTTGTCCACCTGCGACCTGTGCGACGAACACCGCAACGAGCGGCCTGAGCAGTTTCGCGTGCTGCCACCGATCTTTCGCGACTTCGGCGGGCGTCTGCGCTTCCACGGCCACGTGGCCACCGTGCAATGCTTCGAAGACAACACCTCGGTGCGCGAGGCGGTGAATTCACCGGGGCAGGGCCGCGTACTGGTGGTCGATGGCGGCGGCTCGCTGCGGCGCGCGCTGCTCGGCGGCAACCTGGCCGCGGCGGCGGAGAAGAACGGCTGGGCCGGGGTGGTGATCCATGGCGCCGTGCGCGACGTCGAAGAGATGTCGCGCTGCCAGATCGGAATTCGTGCGCTCGGCCTGCTGCCGATGGCCACCGAGAAGCGCCACGCCGGGCTGGCCGAGGTGTCGATCCAGATCCACGGCGTGTGGGTTCACCCAGGCGAGTGGCTGGTGGCGGACGAAGACGGCATCGTCGTGATGCCTGCCGCGGCGCGTTGAAGCCTTCGTGCAGCGACACCCCCGGTAGAATCGCGCCCGTTCGGGGTGTAGCGCAGCCTGGTAGCGCAACTGCTTTGGGAGCAGTGGGTCGAAGGTTCGAATCCTTTCACCCCGACCACTGCCCATGAGGCCGCCGCGTGCCCGTTCTTCGTCGCGCCGCCGGCTGCTGGCTGCGGCACTGGGGTCGCTCGCGCCGGGCATCGCGCCCGCTCAGCCGGCGTTTCCGAGCAGGCCGATCACGCTGGTCGTGCCGTTCGGCCCCGGCGGCATCGCCGACCTGACCGCGCGCGCCGTGGCGCGGCCGATGAGCGTGTCGCTGCGCCAGCCGATCGTGGTCGACAACCGGCCGAGCGCCGGCGCCATCGTCGGCGCGACCGCGGTGGCGCACGCACCGCCCGACGGCCACACCGTGCTGCTGTTGAGCAATGCCAACGCCGTCAGCGCGGGGCTGTTTCGCAGGCTGCCGTTCGACGTGCAGCGCGACTTCGCGCCGGTGACGACGCTGGCGTTCTTCGATCTCGCGTTGTTCGTCGCGTCGGGCTCGGCGTGGCGCAGCGTGAAGGACGTGATCGCCCGGACCAAGGCCAAGCCCGGTCGCCTGACGATCGGCACCATCGCCAGTGGCAGCACGCAGCACCTGGCGGCCGAGCTGTTCAAGTCGATGGCACAGCTCGACGCCGTGGTGGTTCCGTACAAGGGCACGCCGGCGGTGATCACGGCGCTGCGCGGCGGCGAGATCGACCTGGCGTTCGAGATCCTCGGCCCGATGCTGCCGCAGCTCGATGGCGGCGCGCTGCGCGCGCTGGCGGTGGCCTCCGAGCGACGTTTCGCCGGCCTGCCCGACGTGCCGACGGTGCAGGAGTCCGGCCTGCCAGGCTACGCCGCGGCGTCGTGGAACGCGCTGGCGGTGCCGGCCGGCACGCCGTCGTCGGTGATCGGGCAACTGCAGCGCGCCGCCAACGAGGCACTGGCGCTGCCCGCGGTGCAGCGCCAGTTGCAGGCGTTCGGCGTACGGGCGCAGGGTGGTACACCGCAACAGCTGCAGCAGCTGCTGGCCAGCGAGATCCAGCGCTGGTCGCGAGTGATCGAGGCGGCCGGCATCGAGCGGCAGTAGGCTTGGCGCCGTGATCAACCTCAAGCACCTGCAGAGTTTCGTGCGCGTCGCCGAGCTGGGCAGCTTCAGCAAGGCCGCGCGCGTGCTCGACATCGCGCAGCCAGCGCTGAGCCGCCAGGTGCGCCAGCTCGAGACCGACCTGCGCGAGACGCTATTGCTGCGCAACGGCCGCGGCGTCACGCTCACCGATGCCGGGCGACGGCTGTTCGACCACGGCGTGCAGATCCTGCAGCAGGTGTCGCAGGCGCGCGAGGACCTCGGCGCGCAACGCGGCGCCGCCGTGGGCCACGTGACGATCGGGCTGCCGCCGAGCATCGGCCGCCGCCTCACGCTGCCGTTGATCGAGGGCTTCCGCAAACACCTGCCGCGCGCCCGCCTGACGATCGTCGAGGGCCTGAGCGCCAATATCGCCGAGTGGATCGCCAGCGGACGCGCCGACCTTGGGCTGCTATACAACCCAGACGCGCAGCCCGCGCTCGAGCTGACGCCGCTGCTGCGCGAACGGCTGTGCCTGGTCGAGTCGGCGGCTTCTCGCAGCAAGCGCGGTGCGGCAAGGCCGCTGCCGTTGCGCGAGATCGGCGCCTTCCCGTTGATCCTGCCGGAGCGCCACCAGTCGATCCGTCGCCTGCTGCAGACGCAAGCCACGTTGGCCGGCGTGAAGCTCGAGGTCGCTTGGGAGGTGTCGAGCGTGCCGTCGATCATCGACCTGGTGTGCGCGCGGGTCGGCTATGCGGTACTCAATGCGAGTGCGGTCGAGGCATCCGGGCGTGGCGCCGAGCTGGCGGTGCGGCCGATCGTCGAGCCCGAGCTGGTGAGCGTGCTCTTCCTGGCCCAGTCGGCCACCAAGCCGCCGACGCCGTTGCAGCGCCAGGTGGTGCGCTTGCTCAGCGAGCTGATCGAAGAGCGGCCGGTGGGCGCGAAGCCACGGCGCTGAGGGGTGCTGCGGCGGCATGCCCGCGGGGCGGCCCCATGCCGCAATCGAATAGCTGCTAGTGGGCCCCGGGGATTGGGACCCCGCAGGCGGCCGCGCACAATGCAGCAGCCTTGCGACACGGCCGTGCGTCGCGCCGCGAACAGGCAGCAGACATGAGCGAGCGCATCACCGGAATCTCGTCGATGGCCATGCGGCAGGTGCTGGCGGAGCTGGCGCGCGGGTTCGAACAGCGCAGCGGCTGCGCGGTGGCGATCGAATCGGTCGGCGGCGTCGATGCCGCCAAACGCGTGCAGGCCGGCGAAGCGTTCGACGTGGTGTTCCTCGCCAGCGACGCGATCGACCGGTTGATCGCATCGGGCCGGGTGACGGGCGGCCGCGTCGACCTCGTGCGCTCGCCGGTGGCCATTGCCGTACGCGCGGGTGCGCCGCGCCCCGACATCGGCTCGGAGACGGCGCTGCGGACCGCGGTGCTGGCGGCGCGGCGCCTCAGCTACTCCACCGGGCCGAGTGGCGTGCACCTGGCGCGGCTGTTCGAGCGCTGGGGCATCGCGCAGGACATTGCGCCGCGCATCGTGCAGGCTCCGCCGGGCGTGCCGGTGGGATCGCTGGTGGCGCGCGGCGAAGTCGACCTCGGTTTCCAGCAGCTCAGCGAACTGATGCACCTGGACGGGATCGCCGTGGTCGGACCGCTGCCCGACGAGGTCCAGTTCATCACCACGTTCAGCGCCGGTGTTTGCGCGGCATCGAGCCATGCCGAGACGGCGCGTGCCATGCTCGCCTTCATGACCTCGTCCGAGGTCGACGACGTCAAGCGCCGCCATGGCATGGCGCCGGCACCGCAGCCGTGACGCCCTTCGGAGACCGCACCCCATGATCATCGACTGCCACGGCCACTACACCACCGCGCCCAAGGCGCTGGAGACCTGGCGCAACGCCCAGATCGCAGGCATCAAGGATCCCGCAGTGATGCCGAAGGCCAGCGAACTGAAGATCACCGACGACGAGCTGCGCGAGTCGATCGAGGCCAACCAGCTCAAGCTGATGCGGCAGCGCGGCTCGGACCTCACGATCTTCAGCCCGCGCGCCAGCTTCATGGCGCACCACATCGGCGACTTCCAGGTCTCCAGTACCTGGGCCGCGATCTGCAACGAGCTGTGCTTCCGCGTGTCGCAGCTCTTTCCGGATCACTTCATTCCGGCGGCGATGCTGCCGCAGAGCCCGGGCGTCGACCCCAGGACCTGCATTCCGGAACTGGTGAAGTGCGTCGAGCAGTACGGCAACGTCGGCATCAACCTCAACCCCGATCCGTCGGGCGGACACTGGACGAGCCCACCGCTGACCGACCGGCACTGGTACCCGATCTACGAAAAGATGGTCGAGTACGGCATCCCGGCGATGATCCACGTCAGCACCAGCTGCAACGCGTGCTTCCACACCACCGGTGCGCACTACATCAACGCCGACACCACCGCGGTGATGCAGCTGATCCAGGGCGACCTGTTCAAGGACTTCCCGGCGCTGAAGTTCATCATCCCGCACGGCGGTGGCGCGGCGCCGTACCACTGGGGTCGCTATCGCGGCCTGGCGCAGGAGCTGAAGAAGCCGCTGCTGAAGGACCACCTGCTGAACAACGTCTTCTTCGACACCTGCGTCTATCACCAGCCGGGCATCGACCTGCTGACGCGCGTGATCCCGGTGGCCAACGTGCTGTTCGCCAGCGAGATGATCGGCGCGGTGCGCGGCGTCGATCCGGACACCGGCCACTACTACGACGACACCAAGCGCTACATCGAGGGCGCGAAGCTCACGGCCGAGCAGCGGCACCAGATCTACGAGGGCAACGCACGGCGCGTCTTCCCGCGGCTCGATCAAGCGCTGAAGGCACGCGGCAGATAGATCAACCCGAGACGGCAGCCCCACGGGCCGGCCCGCTCATCGCGATCGGAGATCACCATGTATCAGATCGGCATCGTCAGGCGCAACATCGCGCGCGCAGATCGCAGTGCCGTCGATCGATTGGCCGCCTTCGGCGTGGCCACCGTGCACGAGGCCATGGGCCGCGTGGGCCTGATGAAGCCGATCATGCGGCCGATCTACCCCGGCGCGCAGATCTCCGGCACCGCGGTCACCGTGCTTCTGCAGCCGGGCGACAACTGGATGCTGCACGTGGCGGCCGAGCAGATCCGCGATGGCGACATCGTGGTGGCCGCCTGCACCACCGACAACGACGACGGTTTCTTCGGCGACCTGCTGGCCACGAGCTTTCGCGCACGCGGCGCCAAGGGCCTGGTGATCGAAGCAGGGGTGCGCGACGTCAAGGTACTCACCGAGATGGGCTTCCCGGTGTGGAGCAAGGCCATCAGTGCCAAGGGCACGGTGAAGGCGACACTCGGCTCGGTGAACATCCCGCTGGTGTGCGCCGGCGCGCTGGTGCAGCCCGGCGACGCGATCGTCGCCGACGACGACGGCGTCGTGGTGGTGCCCGCCGCGCAGGTTACCAAGGTGGCCGATGCGGCCGCCGCGCGCGAGGCCAACGAAGGCGAGAAGCGCGCCAAGCTCGCTGCCGGCGTGCTGGGCCTGGACATGTACAAGATGCGCGAGCCGCTCGAGAAGGCCGGCCTCAAGTACATCGATTGAGCGTCAGGGCATGCGGATCGCGTTGATCGGCTATGGCGAGGTCGGCCGCATCCTGGCGGAGGATCTGCGCGCGCGTGGCGAGTCGCTGTCGACGTTCGACCTGAAGTTCAGCGCCCCGCCGACGCCGACCGCCGACGCGATGCGACTGCATGCGGGGCAGCACGGCGTGGCGGTGGCGAACTCGCATGCCCACGCCGTGCAACAGGCCGAGCTCGTGATCAGCGCGGTCACCGCGAGCCAGGCCGTGGCGGTGGCGCAATCGTGCGCGCCGGCGCTGCCGCGCGGCAGCTTCTTCCTGGACTTCAATTCGGCGTCTCCGGGCGCCAAGATCGCTGCGGCCGAGCGCATCAGGGTCGCCGAAGGTCGCTACGTCGAAGGCGCGGTCATGACCTCGGTGCCGCCGTACCGCATCAAGGTGCCGCTTCTGCTCGGCGGGCCCGACGCGAAGGCGTTGCTCCCCGTGTTGCACGACCTCGGCTTCGCGGCCAAGGTGGCGAGCGAAAAGCTCGGCGTGGCGAGTGCCACCAAGATGTGCCGCAGCGTGATGATCAAGGGCCTCGAGGCGATGACCATCGAGGCCTTCACCACGGCGCGCCACTACGGCGTAGAGGACGCGGTGATCGCCTCGCTGAAGGAAACGTTTCCTGGCATCGACTGGGAGAAGCAGGGTGCGTACTTCTTCCAGCGCGTGATCGAGCATGGCCGTCGCCGCAGCGAGGAGGTGCGCGAGGTCGCCGTCACCGTGCGCGAGGCAGGCCTGGACCCGTGGAGCGCCGCCGGCACTGCCGAGCGCCAGGCGTGGATGGCCGACCTGGCCGATGCCGGGCTGTTCGGCACCAAGGGTTCGCCGGCCTTTGCGCGCAGCGCCGATTGGCGCGTCGAGGCCGACCGCATGCTCGCCCACCTGAAGACGAAGGACTCCTGACGTGGCATTCGAAAAGACTCCCGGCTGGCTCGACTGGTACGCGGGCCCCAGCAAGCCGCAGTTCAAGCTGCCGGCCGGCGCCATCGACGAGCATTGCCACGTGTTCGGCCCGGGCGAGCAGTTTCCGTTTGCGCCGGAGCGCAAGTACACGCCGTGCGATGCGAGCAAGGCCCAGTTGTTCGCCCTGCGCGACCACCTCGGCTTCACCCGCAACGTGATCGTGCAGGCCACCTGTCACGGCGCCGACAATCGCGCGATGGCCGACGCCTGCCGCGCGTCCGACGGCAAGGCGCGCGGCGTGGCCACCGTCAAGCGCAGCGTCACCGACCACGAGTTGCAGGCGCTGCACGCGTCGGGCGTGCGCGGTGTGCGCTTCAACTTCGTCAAGCGGTTGGTCGACTTCACGCCGAAAGACGAGCTCTTGGAGATCGCCGGCCGCATCAAGGCGTTGGGCTGGCACGTGGTCATCTATTTCGAGGCGGTGGACCTGCCCGAGCTGTGGGATTTCTTCACCGCGCTGCCGACCACCGTGGTGGTCGACCACATGGGCCGGCCCGACGTGCGCAAGCCGATCGACGGCCCCGAATTCGCGCTGTTCCTGAAGTTCATGCACGAGCACGGCAACGTGTGGAGCAAGGTGAGTTGCCCCGAGCGCCTCTCGGTGTCGGGGCCGCCGGCGCTGCATGGCGAACGCAACGCCTACTGCGACGTCGTACCTTTCGCGCGGCGTGTCGTCGAGACCTTCCCTGAGCGCGTGCTCTGGGGCACCGACTGGCCGCATCCGAACCTGAAGGACCACATGCCCGACGACGGACTGCTGGTGGACTTCATTCCGCACATCGCGACCACGGCCGAGCTGCAACGCAAACTGCTGGTCGACAACCCGATGCGGCTGTACTGGCCCGAAGAGCGGAAGCCGTAGGCACCGTACAACGAGAACGGAGACACTCACCCATGCGCATTCGTTTGCTGCTCTCGGCGATCCTGGTCGGCCCGCTCATCGCGTGTTCAACCCCCGGCACCCTGCGCCCCGGTGCCGACCTGGCTGCGGGCTGTGGCGCGTTGGCCGCACCGATCGACGCCTCGAAGATCGGCCTGCCCACCAGCGGCGCGACGATCGACTCGGCGTCTTTGACGGCACCGAGTGCGCTGGCGGT